>JAGOCY010000092.1 GCA_017998495.1 Corallincola sp. | reverse complement strand
TCGGCGATACCGCTTATGGCACCGCCCCGATGCTGGCCTGGATGGTCGAAGAAAAGGACATCGAACCGCATGTGCCGGTGTGGGACAAGACCGAGCGCAAGGACGACAGCCTCTCCAGTAACGACTTCCACTGGAATCAGGACGCCAATGAATATCGTTGCCCAGCCGGCAAACCACTACGCAGTGAATGGCGCGCCTTCACCCAGAAAAGATCGCGGGTGACCAAGGCCAACACCATCATCTACCGCTCCAGCCAAACCGACTGCGCCACCTGTCCTTTGAAAGCGAAATGCTGCCCCAACACGCCGAATCGGAAAATCGTCCGCAGCATCCATGAGGCTGCCCGCGATGTGGCCAGGCGCATCGCCAAGACACCGGAATACCTCGTCTCTCGCTGCGAACGTAAGAAGGTGGAGATGCTGTTCGCCCACCTCAAACGGATCATGAAACTCGACCGTTTACGACTGCGTGGCCTGACAGGTGCCACTGACGAATTCACCTTGGCTGCGATGGTGCAGAACCTGCGCCGCATGGCCAAGCTTTTGCCTCAAGGGCCACCGCTGACGGGATAGGTACGTCTGCTACGAGCAGAAACCCTCAAATTAACCCTTAAACCTGAGCAAGGACGCTCAGTGAAACGCCGGAAGGCAACTTGAAGTGGCTTGCAGCCACTTCGACAGCAGGCACACTTGATAGGCCGGATGCCGCTGAAGCTACTTTTTCAACAGAATCGGCCAAAAGCAGCCATTCAACACTTCAGCTGCATGATGTAGCGGTAACCTAGAAGAAAAGGAAAATGCTGATTGTCACGCGCAACTAGCTCTCCTCGCGCGTGACATCACAGCGTTTCAGTTCTTAGTCGTGAGCATGACCGTGGCTTTCGACTTCGGACTGGGTTTCCGGCTCGCTGCCACCACAGGCTGACAGTAAACCAAGCAGACAAACCAGTAGCAGGGAGCGAGTCAGGGTAGTTGTGGCTTTCATTGTGTATTCCTTTCAATTTCGATCAGGTATGTAGAAGCCCCAGCGCCTGATGACGCTGGGGCGCTTTGCCTTAAATAACTCGTTTGACGCTCAGGTACTCGCCCTTGGTCTTCAGCGTGATGGTCACGTCCTGGTTGCTGCGGTTGCGCCAGAACCAGCCGTGGGTGCCGTCAAAGATGGCGGTGAACTCCCCCTTGTCGCCCTTGATCTGCTTACCCTTGCTGTAGCTGTGGTAGTAGCCCTTGGGGCCGTTGTAGGGTTCGCCGTGGGTGTCGTGGTTGACCGGAATACCATTGGTCGTCCACTCGTAACTGACAGTGGCCTTGTCCAGCATCTCCAGCTTGATTTCACTGGCCTCGCCCGGCTTCAACGTGACAGTCACTTCATCCGACTTCAGGGCTGGCTCAGGCTCAACTACGGGTTCGGCCACAGGTGCTGCTGCAACAGGCTCTTGAACTACCGGCTGAACAGGCGCGGGAGCTTGAGCGACTGGAGACGCAGCTGGCTGAACCGCTGCATCCGCTACCGCTTCTTCGGCCAGGGTTATCTTCATTTCGCCCATCTGGGTCAGGCCGAGTACGCGACCAACGCCCGTCGGGTCGATGGCGTACTCGGAAGGCATTACCACGGTGACCAGTAAGGCTGCGGCAACACCCACGGCGATCACAGTGGAGCGCAGCAGTTGGCGGCTAGTCGGCAATTCGCTTTGAGTTGGAAGCTTGGTATTGAACATGCTGAGAATTCCTTACTGAGAGACGATCAGGCCGGTGAGCTGGTAACCCATCAAGAGGAAACCGGCGCTCATCATGGCGACGTTGGCGGTGTAGGCATGGCGCCAGAAGCTGGCGGTGCGTCGCCAGTAGCCCATGACAATCAGGATGGCGCTCAGGGCCAGGAGCTGACCAATTTCGACGCCGACGTTGAAGGCGATCAGGTTGGCGATCAGGCCGTCAGCCGAGATCTCGTATTCCTGAATCTTGGTCGCCAGACCAAAGCCATGCAGCAGGCCGAAGATCAGCGTGGCTGCCTTGGTATCGGGCTGATAACCGAACCAGCGCTGGAACGCGCCGAGGTTATCCAGCGCCTTGTACACCACCGAGAAACCGATGATGGCGTCGATCACATAGGAGCTGATGTTGATTTCCGCCAGTACGCCCAATAGCAGCGTCACGGTGTGGCCCACGGCGAACAGGGTGACGTAGAGGCCCACGTCTTTCAGGCGGTAGAGGAAGAAGATCACCCCGAACAGGAACAGCAGGTGGTCGTAACCGGTGATCATGTGCTTGGCGCCCATGTAGATGAACGGCAGCACCATCACCCCGGAGCTTTCCTGGATAAAGCCCTTGTCGCCCTCGGCGACAGCGTGGGCCAGTGCGTCAGGCATGCCGAGAAACAGCAGTGCCGTGAACAGCAGCAACAGTAGTAACGAGCGATTCGGGCGCACGACAGATGCGTCCATTGCGCCCATAGATAGCGAATGCATGGTTGAGTCCTAAATTAAAGGGGTCTTGGGCCGCACAGCGGCCTGTGTCAGAGCACGAATGTGGCGCGTGGTGGCCGCTCGATCAGGAAGATCGGGCTTGGAGGAATGGAGTAACGAGGGGCTTCTATCGGCTGCGCACGTTCGGGCAGCGTGCTGATGTTCAGCAGCGTGGTCAGATGGGGTGTTTCATGCAGATGGTCGGCGGTCAGTGGCGAGTGGCAGTGATCCCCGTACGCAGCACAGGCCAGCGTCTCGTCACCATGCGCATGCGAATGAGCACCGTCATTGCCACCCAAGGCAGGCTGGCTCGACCCCATAAACAGCGCAGAGGTATGCCCGGCCCAGGCCATCAAGATGGCGAGAGCAAGGGCAAAAATCACCTTGGTGCTGATGGGATTGCTGAGCATGTTGTGGTTCTTTCGATGCCTAAGCGGGTGGCTTTTCTGGAGGGCTGGTCGGTTTGACCATATCCCCCCCAGGGGGATAGCATGCGAGCGTAATTCATCGACGCACGAGACTCAAGGCATGAGCGATCACGAACACGGCCACCAGCACCAAAGTCATGGCGACATCATCAAAAGGTTGAAGCGTGCGGAGGGCCACCTGCGCAGCATCGTCACCATGATTGAAGACAGCCGGGCCTGCGTCGACATCGCTCAGCAGCTGCATGCCGTGGAAAAAGCCGTCTGCCAGGCCAAGCGTGTGCTTATCCAAGACCATATCGACCACTGCCTGGAACATACGGTCGAAGCACTTGCGATAGGCGAGCGCGCATCACTCGAAGACTTCAAGCAAATCACCAAGTACCTCTAGGCCCCTCCCATGTCGAGTTTCGCCGAACTGCTGCAACAGGGGGCCTCGCAGGCCTGGCTGTACTTCCCCAGCGCCATCCTGCTGGGTGCCTTGCACGGCCTGGAGCCTGGGCATTCGAAGACCATGATGGCGGCGTTTATCGTGGCCATTCGTGGCACGGTGAAGCAGGCCATTCTGCTGGGACTGGCCGCAACGCTTTCGCACACCGCCGTAGTCTGGCTGGTGGCCATGGGCGGCATGTACCTAGGGCAGAATTTGGATGCCGAAACTACCGAGCCGTATTTCCAGCTCGCGTCCGCCGCCATCATTATCACCATCGCCCTGTGGATGCTCTGGCGCACCTGGCGTGGCGAGCAGATGTGGCGTTTCGAGGAGGGTGATGAGCATCAACACGACCATCACCACCACGATGAAACGCAGCGCATCGACACCGGGCACGGGCGTATCGAGCTGTCGATCTTCGAAGAGGGCGTCCCACCGCGCTGGCGTCTGAAAACTTTGAGTGGTCATGCCTGGCCGGCTGCTGAAGTAAGCTTGCTGACGACTCGCCCCGATGGCCTGGCACAGCAGTTTCGCTTCGTCGACCGGGGTGGCTACCTGGAGTCAGTGGACGAGATTCCCGAGCCCCATGAGTTCACTGCGCGTCTGAGCCTCGGCCATGCCGGTCACTCCCACGACTATGACCTGGAGTTCCGCGAGCACAGCCACGGTCATGAGCATGATCATTCCGAGTTGGAGGGACTGGAACTGTCGCTGGAGGGCTACCAGGATGCCCATGAACGGGCGCATGCCAACGACATCCGCAAGCGCTTCAGCAACCGCAATGTCACCACCGGCCAGATCATCCTGTTCGGTTTGACGGGCGGACTGATTCCCTGCCCGGCAGCGATCACCGTGCTGCTGCTCTGCCTGCAAGTGAAAGAAGTCGCCCTGGGTGCCGTTCTAGTGCTGTGTTTCAGCATCGGTCTGGCCATCACCCTGGTTACCGTTGGTGCTGCCGCTGCTATCGGCGCACGCCAGGCATCCAATCGTTGGCCCTGGCTGGGTGCTGTAGCGCGGCGCGCCCCTTACCTATCCAGCGTGCTGATCGTCGGCGTGGGGATTTACGTCGGCTTCCACGGCTGGGTCGGCCTGAACGCCTAGCCAATGTGGGAGTTACCCGGTTATTTCGGCCTGTTCCTCGCCGCCTTCGGTGCCGCCACGCTGTTGCCTATGCAGTCGGAGGCGGTACTGGTTGGGTTGCTGCTGACTGACCGCTATGCTGCCTGGGCGCTGCTGGCGGTGGCCACCACGGGTAATGTGCTGGGCTCGGTGCTGAACTGGCTGCTGGGTCGCTCTATCGAGCACTACCGGCACAAACGCTGGTTTCCCGTCAGCGAAGGCAAACTGGAAAAGACCCAGCAGGCTTATCACCGCTTCGGTCGCTGGTCACTGCTGCTCAGCTGGGTGCCGATCATTGGTGATCCGCTTACCGTGGTAGCCGGTGTTATGCGCGAACCCTTCTGGAGCTTCCTGTTGATCGTGACGCTGGCCAAGGCCGCGCGCAATCTGCTGCTGGCTGCGCTGACGCTTGGGTGGTTCGGGTGAGCCTGCATACGCGCGACACCAACCTGGATCTGATCAAGTGGCTGGCGATGCTGACCATGCTGCTGGATCACCTGCGCTACGTCTGGCCTGACACCGAATGGTTGTTCATCGTCGGGCGCTTAGCCTTTCCACTGTTCTGTCTGGGGATCGCCGCCAATGTCGCGCGCTCGCGAACCGGTGAACTGTACACCGATGACAACGTTCGCTACCTGGGCTGGATGGCGGCGTTTGCAGTGATCTCGGAGTTGCCCTATCGCCTGCTTTCCAGCGACAGCAGCACGCTTAATGTAATGCCTTCGCTGCTGTTGGGCCTGCTTATCGCCTGGGGAGCACATCACCGTGGTCGCGACGGTTTGATCCTGACTCTGGCCGGCGTGACTGTCGCGGTGCTGATGCAAGAGCGCCTGATGTACGGCGTTTTCGGCGCACTGCTGCCGGCAGCATTGCTCCTGGCCATCATGCGCCCTGGTTTTGCGTGGCTCTTGCCCGCAGCACTGTGCGCACTGGCCAACAGCCGCAACCGCTGGCTCGCGGAGTGGGAGTTGCAGACCTTTACCTTGCTGATTGTGACTACAGCGTTCGTCGCCCCTCTCCTAGGGCTATGGCTGTTGCGCCGCCCCGGCCATTTCAGGATCCAGCCGGTTAAGCGCTGGGGCTATTGGTTCTACCCTGGCCATCTGGCGGCACTGCACCTGATCCGCTCGCTCGGCTAGTGCCAGTGACTATCGCGTCATATCGGCGGAGGCCCACTACCTGGATATGCTACGGGTGGGCCGGCCAGCGCCGTGCCAGCCAGCAAAGCCATCGATCAAGTAGCGCGCATCCAGGCCCATGGCCTCCAGTGTGGCGGCGATGCCCTGGCTGATTTCATGCCCTTTGGCGCAATAGACAATCACTGGCCTGTCCCGTGTAACCTGATCTTTCCAAGTGAAGACATTCTCAGGATCACGCCAGTGTGCGCCGGCGATTTCTTGGGCATCGGCAAGCCGGACGCTCGTACGGCGCACATCCAGCAAAGTGAACGTCCGATCTGCTACCTGCCATTCCGCCAGTTCGCATATCGAGATTCTGCTCATCTTCTACCTCTCAATTTTGCAGCAGGTGTACCACCAGCCCGGCCAACGCACAGGCCATCAGCACTTGGATGACACCGCGTTTGAAGCGAAACAAGGCCACCGCTGCCGCCAGGGCAATTAGCGCCGAAGGCCAGTCGAAAGTCCCCTCGAAGCCTTGCGGCCAGAGCACGTGATAACCAAAGAACAGCGCCAGATTGAGGA
>JAGOCY010000091.1 GCA_017998495.1 Corallincola sp. | reverse complement strand
GTCTGACGCCGGCTGGGCTTTGAGGCGCTGGAGGATCTGCATCTCACACCTCCAGCGCGTCGATGGCGGCGTGAGCGGCGGTCAGCGCCTTGGTGCGCGGTTCTTCGCCCATCGACAGCCCTTCGGCGTAGATCTTTTCGATGTCGGTGATGCCGATAAAGTTGAGGAAGCTGGTGACAAAGCCGCTCTGGCTGTCAGCTGGGGTGCCCAGGTAAAGGCCGCCACGGCTGAATAGCAGTACCGCCTTTTTGCCCTTGAGCAGCCCTTCCGGGCCATTGGCGGTGTAGCGGAAGGTGACCCCGGCACGGGCGATATGGTCAAACCAGGATTTGAGCATCGACGGCACCGTGAAGTTGTACATGGGCACGCCAATCACCAGCAGGTCGGCGGCCTGCACTTCGGCAATCAGTTTGTCGCTGTAATCGGCCAGCGCCTGCTGCTCGGCGCTGCGGTCGGTAACCGGGGTCATGAGCGCGGTGAGGTGGGCACCATCGAGGTGGGGCACCGGCTGCGCGGCAAAGCTGCGGCTGGTGATGGTGGCGCCGTCGGCGCGTAACCGTTCCAGCAGGCGGGCGCTTAGTTGAGAGGAGACCCCTTGGCTACCGAAGATGCTGGAGTCGATATGCAGTACGTTCATGGCTCAATCCTCGTGATGACGGGCGGTCGGGTGCGGAAAACGATGTCAGTTTAGGTTGAGTGGATCGTACAATGGCGCCAACAACTGGCATGGAATGGACGAAGTTTTCGATGAAACAGCGACTGCCCGAAGTGCCACTGGATTACTGGACCGCCTTTGTTGCCGTGGCCGAGGAGGGCAGCGTCAATGCCGCGGCCGAACGGCTGGGCAAGGGCAATTCAACCATCAGCTACGCCCTCAAGCAGCTGCAGCTGGCGCTGGGGGCCGAGCTGCTGCAACCGGCCGGGCGCGGCATTGCCCTGACCGATGCCGGCAAGGCGCTCAAACGGCGCGCCGAGCAGCTGGTGCGCGATGCGGCCGCCACCGAGCAGCTGGCCCGCCATTACGCCGCTGGCTGGGGGGCGGAGCTGAAACTGGCGGTGGATGCGGTCTTTCCCCAGGACACCCTGATGCTGGCGCTGGAGCGTTTTGGCCGGGTGTGCAGCCAGACCCGGCTGCAGCTGCTGGAGACCACCCTGTCAGGCACCGACGAAGCGCTGTTTTCCGGTCAGGTCGATCTGGCCCTGAGTTACCGGGTGCCGCCTGGCTTTGTCGGCGAACGGCTGCTCGATATGCGTTTTGTGGCGGTGGCAGCGCCGCACCACCCACTGGCGGCCGCCACCAGCCTGACGTTGGATGATCTGCGCCAGCATCGTCAGTTTGTGGTGCGCGATTCGGGCACCAAGCGCAATCAGGATGCGGGCTGGCTGGGCGCCGATCAGCGCTGGACGGTGAGCCATTTCGAGGCGTCACGGGCGTTGATCCGCCGGGGGTTGGGCTTTGGCTGGCTGCCGTTGGATCGCATTCGTGAGGAGTTGCAGTCTGGGCAGCTCAAGGCGTTGCCGCTGCAACAGGGACAGGTGCGCGGCTTCCCGCTTCATCTGATCATCGCCCGCCATGGCGAAGAGGGGCCGGCCCAGCAGACGCTGATTGAGGCCTTGCGCCTATCGGCCAAGGAGTCACGGCTGCAGCAGTGGCCGCTGGCGCGTTGGGGGATCAGCGACGAGCCCGGCTGAGCCCGTCGCTGGTGGCATCAAGGATCAGGCTACGGCTACCGGCTGCGGTGCAGCCACGTGGTCGCCGCACACCAGATCGACCGCCAGCCCCTCAATGGCATAGCGCTGTGGCTGGCTGCTGATGCCGGCCGCGATCACCCGACAACCGACACGATGGCAGACATCGACCAGCATCTTGACGTAGTACTGAACGTTCTTGTCATGCTCCACGTCGTTGGCGAAGCTGGTAGCAAGGCGCACGAAATCCGGTTTGAGATCGCGGAAGAACAGGAATGAGGTCATACCGTGGCCGAAATCGTCCACCAGTACCCGCGCTCCCACGCGATGAATGGTCTCGATAAAGCGGCTGGCCGCAGCCAGATCGCGCTGCAATGCCCCTTCACTGACGGCAAAGATCAACTGCGATGCCAGCTGCTTCTCGCTGAGCAACTGACGCTCAAGAGTGGCAAGAAATGGCGACGAGTGAACCGCAAAACCTGACAGCGGGATCAGGGTTTGGATGGGATCGCGGCCGGCGCGCAGTGACGCCAGGCTTTGATCAACCACCAGCTGGTCGAGGCTTTCGGCCCGACCCAAGCGCTCGGCCATGCCGTAGAGTGCGTCGGTCGCCAGCGGTTTACCGTCGCGACCATTAAAGCGGGGCATGAGTTCGTGCAGGTTACGGTTTTCGCGCAGGGCGGTAATGCTGCGCTTGAGCAGGGTCAGTTGGCGCTGGGCCAGCAGTTGATCGATCTGATCGCGCCACTGCTGCTCGCCCAGAATAGCCACAGCACCATCGTGCTCCGCCATCAGATAGCCGCTGCCGGCGTTGGCGGCTCTGGAGGTGGCGGCATCGACTTGGGCCAGCAGTTCACTGATGGTGCGTTCTGGGCCGAAGGTCACGGCGCCAACAACAGCACAGCGGCTGACGCTAAAGGCCAGGCTGACCTCTTCAAGGCGACCCAGCAGGGTTTTGATCAGGGCTTCAACATCGCGGCTGGCCAACTGGCTCATAACGATGGCGAAATCGGAGCTGTTGAGGCGATAGGCATGGGCACGCGGATAACGGCCCAAGGTTTCGCGCAGGGCGGCAACCACAGCTTCAATGAACTTGTCGCCGTGGCTATAGCCCTGTTCGCGGTTGAGCTCCGCCAGCACTGTGGTACGCAGTAGCGCCAGCTGACCAAACTCGCGGCCACTGCGATCGGCGAGCAGCAGTGCCAGTTCTTCCATGAACTGGGCGCGATTGGGCAGTCCGGTTAACTGGTCGCTGTAGGCGATGCGGCGCACATCCTGCAGTTCGCGCTCGGTACTGCCAAGGCGGCCCACCAGATCCTGCTGCAGTTTTTGCAGGCCGTCGGACAGGCTACGAAACTCGCCAGCAATGCCTTTGCTGACTTTCAATTCGCCCTGCTCGCGGCGGGCCAGTCGCTCCAGCAAACGGCTGATCTCTCCCAGCGACTGACGCAGCGGCCGTTGCACCGTACTGCGCAGCCAGAACAGGCTGATGGCGACCAGTACCAGCCAGCCAATGAGCAGCACCGCACCTTGGCTGGCGGCGCGGGCATGGGCACTGAACAGGTCAAGAGCAAGGGTGGCACGGAGATTGGAACCTTCAACCACGATGGCCGGTGCGGTTAACCCCAGGGCCGACCACAGCCGCGATGTGGCGCTTGGTTGCGACGCGTCGGCTGCAGCACCAATGGTGGCCCCTTTGCTATCGACGATCTCGACATTGACCGCGCCGGGCAGGTTGCGGATGGCACTGGCACGCTGGGCGGCCGTCAGCTTGAGTTCAGGCTCCAGCAGCAGTGCAGCGCTTTGTTGCAACCGCACCACTTCAGATTCGATCTGGCTGCGCAGGGTTAGATACTGAGCCGTGGCGGCCAGCCCCAGCAACAGGATCAAAATGAGGAGGTTGGCCACCAAGGCCTTGCTTTCGATACGCATCGACATACTTCCATGCTCCTTGTCGGAGGGCACCACTCGACTACCGACCGTGATCGCCCGCGGCCATTCTACGTAAAAGGGGCGAGGCGATCAGCTGCCGTGCTTAATATTTGCTCGTCGGCGATCAAAATTCTGAAATTAACAGTTGTTTGCCTTTCTGCCTGATGCGGCAGCCATGCCGCTGGTACACTGCCGTTCGCCCCAACTCATTCACCTCGTTGAGGATTATCCGTGGTTAAGGACTCCCTCTCCGTGTCGCGTGGCCGCCGTCGTGCTCTGCTGGTTGCCGTCGGTGCGCTGGTTGCGGCGTCAATGGCTAGTGCGCTGTTGATCGCCGGCCGCCAGCCCGCGCAACAGAAGGCCAGTCCACCACCGCCGTTGGTGGTCGAGGTGTTGACGCCCGGCGTTCAGCCGGTGGCGTTTAGCGTGCAGACACAGGGCACAGTGATGCCCAAAGTGACCACAGTGCTGGTGTCTGAGGTGCAGGGGCGCATTGTTGAGGTGGCGCCGGCCTTTGTTGCTGGCGGCATGGTGCACGCAGGAGACCTGCTGGTGCGGGTTGAGCCCCATGACTATCAGATCGCGGTGCGTGCCCGCGAGGCAGAGCTGGCTCGGGCCAGCGCCGCGCTCGAGGAGGAGCGTGCGCGCGGCCGGGTGGCCGAGCGTGAATGGCAGACGATCCGGGCCGATAAGGTGCCGGAGCTGGGGTTGCGCAAGCCGCAGCTGGCGCAGGAGCTGGCCAACGTCAAATACAGTGAAGCGGCACTCGACAAGGCCCGCCGCGACCTGGCCCGCACCGAGATCCGCGCGCCTTACGATGCCTTGGTCAGCGCCCGTCAGGTGGATCTTGGCCAGTATGTGAGTGTCGGTACAGCCTTGGGTACCCTGCTTGGGACCGAGGTGGCCGAGATCCGCCTGCCGCTGACCGATGAGCAGTTAAGCGCGCTGGCTCTGCCCGCGGTTTTCGGTGCTGATCAGCATCTGCCAGC
The DNA here is from genome assembly GCA_017998495.1 of Corallincola sp. GTDB lineage: Bacteria > Pseudomonadota > Gammaproteobacteria > Enterobacterales > Neiellaceae > RGIG665. The sequence continues at coordinate 1,566 of JAGOCY010000091.1, read as the reverse complement.
GGTGACCATTGAGGCGGAGCTGGGCGGCCAGCGGCAGCAATGGCCCGCGCGCCTGGTGCGCAGTGAAGGGGTGGTGGAGAGCGTCTCGCGCTTTTCTTATGTGGTGGCCGAGGTGACCGATCCCTACCGCCGTCAGCGCCAGGAGGACAATGGCCTGATGCTCACCTTTGGCCGTTTTGTCAGCGCCCGGCTGACGGCCCCGGATCAGCAGTTGCTGGCCGCCATTCCGCGAGCCAGTGTGCGTGATGGCAATCGTGTGGTTGTGGTTGATGGCGCCAGCCAGTTGCAGTTACGCGCTGTGGCAGTGGCGTTTAGCGACACCGACTTTGCCTATCTGCGTTCGCCGCTGGCGGCAGGTGAGCGGTTGGTGATCACGCCGTTGGCCAATCCGTTGCCGGGCACGCCAGTGGCGGTCAGGGGCGAAGTGCCCGCCGCCACGGCGGATGAAGGCTTGACCGCAGGCGACGCACCATGAGCACCAGACGCGGCATCATTGCCTGGTTTGCGCGCAATTCGGTCGCTGCCAATCTGTTGATGTGGCTCCTGCTGATTGGTGGTCTGGCCTCGGCCTTTACCATCCAGCGCGAGATCTTTCCTGATATCGAGCAGCAGCTGATAGCCGTCAATGTGGCCTATCCGGGGGCATCGCCGGAGGAGGTCGAAGATGGGGTGGTGCTGCGCATTGAAGAGGCGATTGAGCAGATCAGCGGCATCAAGCAGGTCACCTCTGTTGCCGAAGAGGGGCTCGCCAATGTCACCATCGAAGTGCAGGAATCCTATGACCTGCAGCAGGTGTTGGATGAGGTCAAACTGCGCGTCGATGCCATCGTCAGCTTTCCAGAGACCATCGAGAAACCTCTGGTCTATGAGCTCAAGTTTGAGAAAGAGGTGATCTGGGTCCAGCTGATGGGCGAGGTTGATGAGCGGGCGTTGAAGGAGCTGGCGCAGCAGATCCGCGATGAGATTGTGGCGCTGCCAGAAGTGAGTACGGCTGAAGTATTTGGGGCTCGTGACTATGAGATCGCCATTGAGGTGAGCGAAAGCAAGCTGCTGGCCTATGGCATCACCTTTGACGAGGTGGCGACTGCAGTACGCAATTCATCGCTGGACCTACCCAGCGGCACCATTCGTGCCAGAGGTGGCGATATTTTGGTGCGCGCCAAGGCCCAGGCGTATGACGCTGCCGCTTTTGGCGCCATCGTGGTGCGCACCTACGCTGACGGACGCGAGCTGCGAATCAGGGATCTGGCCGAGGTCATCGATGGCTTCAGTGAAGACTTCGGTTATGCCCGCTTTGATGGCAAACCGACCGTTGGCGTGCAGATCAAGGCGGTTGGCGACGAAGACGCCATGCGCATCTCGGCCGCGGTTAACCGCTATGTCGAGCAGCGCCAGCAGACGCTGCCTGCGTCTATCACCCTGGCCAACTGGGGAGATTCAACCTATTACCTCAAAGGCCGCCTTGACCTGATGCTCAACAACATGCGCTTCAGCGCGCTGCTGGTGTTTATGACGTTGGCCGCTTTCCTGCCGTTGCGGCCGGCTTTCTGGGTGATGGTGGGGCTG
>JAGOCY010000090.1 GCA_017998495.1 Corallincola sp. | reverse complement strand
GCCACTCCATGCACGGCAAGGCCCGGCGCCTGATGCGCAGCACAGACCGGGGCTCATGGTAGCAAGGCGCACCCCCAGCGCAACCAAAACCACCAGCAAACGGGATCGCGGTGGAATTATGTGCTACGCCGGGCGTGCAGCAGCAGGTTACGCGGTGACAGCTGGCGTTCGCAGAAGGTGTGCAGGCTGACCTGATAGCCCGCCTGCTGCAGATACAACAACCGATCAAGCACCAGCAGCAACTCCAACGGCCTGCGAAACAGGTGACGCACCAGTTCCAGCCGGGCCACCAGCAACAGGCGTCGTTCGCCTTCCGCCAACCAGTGGTGGTCATCCACCACAGCAGGTAGCCTTAGCCCCTTGCGCTCGGCGGCCCACCGGGCAAAGTCGGCGAAAGAGCCGCTGATCAAGCTCTTGGCCACACTGGGCACCGGCAGATAGGCGTTTACCCCGCGCAGCTGACGCTGCAGGGCATCAAAGGCCAGCCGGAACTGGCGCTCACGCCAACGCAGGCGATCAATGCGGGCACCACCGGTGGCACTCTCCTGTACTGCCAGCTGCAGCTCGTCACGGCGCAGGTGCAGGGCGTCAGGCCAATACTCAGAGAACGGCTGATAGTGGCTGGCGGTGGTCAGATGGTAGCAACAGGGGGCCAGCCACAGCTCCGGCAAGCGCTGGCTCACGGCATGGTGGAGCAAACGACCATGGAGATCGCCGCAGGCATGCAGGGCGACCACCCCAGCGACCCCGCGCAGATGGCGGTCACTGTCTGCAGCAAGCACATCGCCGCAGACAAACTGCTGTGGCAACGCGGCCGCCGTGGCCAGTTGTTGGCCCTCGGCACACAGCTGCGGCTGCCACTCCAGCGACTGCAATGGCCCCTTACCCTGCCACGCCAGCAACCGGCCGAGATGGCCTTTACCGGCGCACCACTCCAGCAGCGGCTGCTGGCGGCCGCCATCGACGGCGGCGGCAAAGGCGCTGATCTGGCCCCACTTACGACCACCGACGCCACTGGCCAGCCACGCCGGTGGCGACGGCTCAATGGGTACGGCCAGTTCATCCACCATCAGCAATGCCGACCAGTCAACGTTGCCCTCGACCAGCGGCCCCAGAAGTGCGGTCAGCTGCTGCGGCTCGCGCTCCAGCTGCTCGCACTCCGCCTCGTTCAGCCCGCTTACCAGCGCCGCCAGTGCTGGATAAGCTTCGGCCCAGGGCAACTGCCGGCAGTGAAAGGGGGGCACGCGCCACAGGGGCTGGTGAGCCACCAGCACGGCGGCCAGCTGCTGCAGATGGACAACAGATGCAACGGACAAGGGCTCACCTCTTGTCATGGCGCCGCCACCGCCGACATAGTGGCGGGGCAGACAACATGAGGTAACAGATGATTCACTTTATCATCGTCTTTGGCGGGCTGACCCTCTCTAACCTGTTCATGACCTTCGCCTGGTATGGCCATTTGAAGAGCATGAACACCCGTACCTGGCTACTGGCGGCGCTGGTGAGCTGGGGCATCGCCTTTTTTGAATACCTGATCCAGGTACCCACCAACCGCTATGGTTATGCCCACTTCAGCGGCGCCCAACTCAAGATCATGCAGGAGGTGGTCGCGCTCGGCGTGTTTGTGCCTTTTGCCATCTTCTATCTGAAAGAGCCGTTCAAACTCAACTATCTGTGGGCCTGCCTGTGCATCCTCGGCGCCCTGTTCTTTATCCTGCGCGAATGAGTTGACGGCCGCGACGCACCATCACCAGCAGCAAGGCGGCAACCGCCATGGTCCAGACCACGGTCGCCCCGGTTGGCCAGTCGAGCAGCAACGACAGCGCCAAACCGCTCAGATAGCCGCTAACCCCCAGCGCCCAGGCGACCAGCAACGCCCAGCCACGACTAAGGTGACGCACCGCCAGCGCTGGCACCACCAGCGACGTGAAGACCAGAAATACCCCAACCAGCGGCACCGCCGCCGTAATGGCCACGGCAAACAGCGGGTAAAAGTGCCAGCCCGCCAGCAGCTGCGGCCGCCACCATAGCAGCAGCGCCAGCGCCAGATGAAGCAGCAGCCACGGCCACAGGCTGGGCCAGGTCAGCCACAGCATTTCGCCCGACAGCGAGCGCTTGAGGGTCTCACCACCATGAGGGTCCTGAGCCAGCAACAGCAGGGCTCCGGTAGCGGCCAACACATAGAGCACACCGATGATCGCCTCCAGCTGCACCACCCGCCCTTCCAGCCAGGCCAGGCCAAAAGCACCAGCCAGGGCAAAGGCCGCCGCGACAGCGCCGCTGAGCCATGGCGACACTTCGTCACCAAACCACAGCCCGGCCAGCAGCGCGCCGATGGCGGCCCATTGGGCCACCGCCAGATCGATGAAGATGATGCCGCGCTTGAGCACCTGTTGCCCCAGTTGCACATGGCTGGCGAGAATGGCCGCGCCTGCGGCCAGCCCCGGAGCCAAGATCAACAGATCAGCCAGCTGCATGGCTAACCGCCAGCAGGCCCAGTGCGGCCAGCAGCTGATCATAGAGGGCGAACAGGTCCGTCACTGCTGCGTCATCGATGGTGTACGGCAGCGCCAGTACCGGCACCTGCAGCTGACTACTCAGCCATTCAGCCGCCTGGGCCTGCTGGTAGGGGGTGTGAACCACAGCCTGCGGCGGTTGGCTTTTCAGCTGCGCCAGCAGACTGGCCAGATGGCCACTGGTGGGCGGCAACCCTGGCTTGGGTTCCAGATCGCCCACCTGCTCAATGCCCAGCCAGTCAAACAGGTAGCGGTAGCTGCTGTGATAGGCCACCAGCCTCATCCCCTTGAGCGGCTGGCCCTGCTGCTGCCAGCGCGCCATCGCCGTCTGCCAGCGCTGGCGGAAGTCAGCCAGCCGACTGCCAATGGCCGCCCTGTCAGCCGGGGCCAGTTGCTGCAGCCGCTGCGCCAGCGCCTCCGCCACCTGCAGCACCCGCTGCGGCGACAAATGGATATGCGGGTTGCCGCCCGCATGGACATCACCCATGGAGCGATCCACATGGACCATCACATCCAGCTTGTCCACCTGGTCGGCGGCATAGAACAGCCCCTGACCCGTCGGGGTCAGGGCTTTGTTGTTAGCCTTGAGCAGCAACGCCGGCAACCAGCCGACCTCCAGTTCAGCACCGGTACAGACCGCTAGGTCCGCCTGCCGCACCTTGGCGATCAGGCTGGGCCGGGCCTGCACGAAGTGCGGGTCCTGGTAGGCGCTGGTGGCCACATCTATGGTGGCCTCCGGCATCAGCTCACGGGCCAGCGCGCCCCACTCCGGCTCACAGGCAAAGATACGCAGCGAGGCCTGGGCCGGCGTCGCCGCGATCATGGCCAGCAGCAGCCAGCCCCACTTAGAACTGGTGCGCACCATGATCTCCCAGGCTCATCAAGTATTGCAGGGTCAGCACATCATCACGCACGCCGATGTCGCGCTCTTCACGGCTGTACTGCAGGCGTACCGTGCTGAAATGGCTGTGGTTGTACTGGATCATGGCGTCATAGGCCGTAGCCTTGTCGTCGCCATAACCATCACCGGGTTCGACGTAGCTACCGCGTACCCCCAGGGTCCAGTTGGGGTTGAACTGCCAGGCCGCACTCAGATAACCGCCATAGGAGGTCTGGCGCCACTGATCAAAATGGTCATCGTGAGCCATCTCGCCGCGCTCATCCTGACGATAGAACTCACCCTGCACCGTCAGCGATTGGTACTTGAAGTTACCACCCGGCGCCCATTTCCACACTGCAGCCGCCACCAGCAGGTCGCGGTCACCCTTGAAGCCGCAGATGTCGATGCCGTGGCCATGCTCCTCGTCGTGCTCCTCCTCGCCCTCGTGATCGCCCTCATGCTCCTCCTCATGGCCATGAGCATGCGCGTCGGCGCTGCAGTGGTCCGGGTCGGCATCGGCCTGCAGCCAGGAGAGGCTGGTCTGCCAGCTCTGGCTGCTGCCAATGTCACCGCCGAGATTGGCAAACAGATTGGTGGCCCCCACCCGCTCACCGGACGCGGCCGGGAAGTTGGTGCCGGCGAAGGCTTCAGCCCCCAGCTCCAGATAGAGATCGGTGGGCGCCACCCAGTTCAGGCGCACCCCGTCATCAAAATAGTGGCCACCGAGAAAGGCCTGGGCCGGTAGCGGCCGGTCGGCGAAGTAGTCGGTATGGGCATGCTTGCTGTTGAGATAGCCAACCTCGGCCAGAAAACGGCCGGCCCGCACCCCAAGGCCAGCCGGCAGCGACAGGGTCTGGATGAAGGCCTCCTCCAGTTCCAGCTCGGTTTCGCCGTCGTGGCTCTCCAGCACTGTGGTCAACTTGCCGTAGAACAGGTCATCGACGTTACCGCTCAGGGCCAACTCGGTATGGTCGAGCCAGAACCCCTCAGGCAGGGCACCGCCGTGGCCCGACAGCGGATAACCGCCGATGCTCTCTGGTTCGCTGTCGCGCACCGTGTAGCCGCCATTCAGAATGCCGCTGATGTTGAGATTGGAAACCGGGTTGGCCTGAGCCAAAGATGAAGCTACCGCCAACGGCAGCACAGCCAGAGCAAAACGCATGATGCATCTCCGCAACAAAAGACGAAAAAATAATCAGGAACTAAGCAGGCGGATCAGCAGCAGGCAGGCGGGGCGCGGCTATGGCCATAACGGCGCGGCATGAACGACAGCAGCAATGCGGCAACATTGACCACTGCCAGCCGACGCCACAGGCGAGGCACGGCGAGGAGCAACAGCAGGGAACCAGCTGCCATCTGGCTGAGCTGGTGAATAACGCAAGGAGGTTCAGCATGGGTGTGAAACGGGTGCTCGTGGTGGTGCCAGAGCATCAGCCCTTGCAACATCAGCAGCGCAGCTAACAGCAGCCACAGATGGCGCCGTGCGAACAGCCTCAACACCCGGTTGCTACCCCCTCACCTCAATGGCGCTACTCTGGCCGTTTTTGTGAGCTGGCGCAACCTCTGCGCGGTGACAGTTACTGCAGCTCGGGCGGGCGCTTGGCGCGCTCCACTGCGGCCGCCGGCATCTCGCCAGCCAGCCGCTTCAGCAGTTTTTTAGCTTTGGCATGGACCTTGGGATCGGTGATCACGGCATGGTGCAGCCAGCGATAGGCATCGCTGTAGTCGTAGGGCGAACCTTTACCGGCCAGCAACATCTCCGCCAGCGCCAGCTGGGCATCAAGATTGCCAAGGGAAGCCGCTTCACGGGTGTAGAGGATGGCGCGGGTCTCGTCGGCCTGGACCAGGGTACCATCGCGATAGTAACGGCCAAGCTGCTCCAGCGCCTCAGGCAAGCCTTGGCCCGCGGCCTCCTTGATGTAATGCAGGCCGAGAGCGCCATCGGCCGGGTAGCACACCCCCCAGGCCAGCATGTCGCCGTAGAGGAACTGGTAGGTCGGTTCCTTGAGCTTGACCGCCCGCGCCTCGATGTCGTCAACCAGCTGGCACTTATCGGCCTTCACCTGGGTCAGATGACGCTTAGCCCGGATCAGCTCGGCCAGTTCATCCTGGGTATAGGCCTGCACCGCCACCAGCGGCGGCGCTGTTTCCGGCTCTTGGGCCAGCGCAGGCAGAGTGGCAAGCAACAGGGCAAGCGGCGTGAGGCGCACGTTCAACTCCGACGATGATTTGACAGCAAGCCGTTACAGCAAGAATTGTTCCTCAGCGCCCAAAGCGCCAGCCCACAAACAGCAACGCCCGCACAAGGGCGGGCGCTGTCAGCAGCCAAGCAGCGCTTAGCTGGCGAACGGATCGCGCACAATGATGGTCTCGACGCGGTCAGGGCCGGTGGAGATGATGTCAACCGGCACCTCCAGCAGCTGCTCGATGCGCTTGATGTAGGCCTGAGCCTCCGCCGGCAGATCGGCAAAGCGGGTCACACCAAAAGTGCTGCCACTCCAGCCCGGCATGCTCTCGTACACCGGCTCAACAACGGCATAGTCCTCAGCGGCGAACGGCGGCACATGGCTGACCGAGCCATCCGGCTGACGGTAACCGGTGCAGATCTTCACCTCTTTGAGGCCATCCAGCACATCCAGCTTGGTCAGACAGAGACCGGTGATGGAGTTGATCTGGACGCTACGGCGCATCACCACGGCATCAAACCAGCCGCAACGGCGGCGGCGGCCAGTGGTGGCACCGAACTCATTGCCTTTGTCGCCGAGCCAGACACCGACGTCGCAG
>JAGOCY010000089.1 GCA_017998495.1 Corallincola sp. | reverse complement strand
GCCAGCCAGAAGCAGCCGCACCAGCTGAGCGACCCCCTCACGCCGGGCAGTACCAAGCATGGCGGTGACTTGGGCGGCGCGTACCTCGCCCTGGCCGAAGGCCACCGCCTGATCGGTCAGGCTCAGAGCATCGCGCAGGCTGCCGCGGGCGGCGGCGGCCAGCTCATCCAGCGCTTGGGCGTCGCAGGCAATGCCCTCGCCCGCCAGTACCCGGGCCAGATGGCCGCTGATCTCCAGCGGCGTCAGGCTGCGCAGGTGAAACTGCAGGCAGCGCGACAGCACCGTCACCGGCAGCTTTTGCGGATCAGTGGTGGCGAGCAGGAACTTGACGTGGGGCGGCGGCTCCTCCAGCGTTTTCAGCAACGCATTGAAGGAGTGGCGAGACAACATGTGCACTTCGTCGATCAGATAGATCTTGTAGCGGCCACGGGTCGGCCGGTACTGGACGTTCTCCAGCAGTTCACGGGTGTCTTCGACCTTGGTGCGCGACGCGGCATCGATCTCGATCAGATCGACATGCCGCCCCTCGGCGATCTCGACACAGCTGCTGCACTGACCGCAGGGGCTAGGAGTCGGCCCCTGTTCACAGTTGAGGCTCTTGGCCAGGGCGCGGGCGATGGTGGTTTTGCCCACACCTCGGGTGCCGGAAAAAAGCAGGGCATGGTGCACCCGGTCATCGCGCAGGGCGCCAGAGAGGGCCTGGACCACATGGTCCTGCCCCACTACTTCAGCGAAGGTACGTGGACGCCAGCGCCGCGCCAGAGCCAGATAAGCCATCAGTGCCCCGCATAGCGGACGAGCACATGGGGCTCAATACCCAACTCGCGCAGTCGCCCTTCACCCGGCAGATCAGGCAGGCCGACCACGAAGGCCGCACCGACCACAGTGCCACCCAGGCGCTGCACCAATTGGGCCGTGGCCAGGATGGTGCCGCCGGTGGCCAGCAGGTCATCCACCAGCAGCACCCGCTCGCCGGGCTGAATGGCGTCGGTATGGATCTCCAGGGTGTCGGTGCCGTACTCCAGGGCATAACTCTCGCGCAGGGTCTCGCGCGGCAGCTTGCGCGGCTTGCGCACCGGCACAAAACCCGCGCCAAGGCGCAGAGCCAGCGGCGCGCCAAAGATAAAACCGCGAGCTTCAGCGCCTACGACTTTGGTCACCCCAGCGGTGACGAACGGGGCCAGCAGCGCATCAATGGCACAGGCGAAGGCTTCGCCGTTTTCCATCAGCGAGGTGACATCACGGAAGATGATGCCAGGCTTGGGGTAATCCGGAATGCTCTTGATACTGGCCTTGAGCAAGGCCTCGCAGGGTAGCGCTGTCATGCCAATGTTGGGGTAAGTAAAACCGGGCCACAGCCTAACACAAAGGACGGTGCAGCTTAACCGGCTCAGGCCGCGGCGTGACCTGACGCAGGTTGCAAAGCGGCAGCCAATTCAGCAGCAGCGACCGGCTTGGCAACCACCGCCGACAAACCAGCTGCCGTTGCCTCGCTGCGCACCGCTACCAACTGTTCGGTGGTCAGCAGCACCAGCGGCACCTGACCATAGCCGCCGAGCTGGCGCAGATTACGGCTCAGGGTCAGGCCATCCATCAACGGCATGCGCTGGTCCATCACCACACCGGCAAACTGGGCATCACGGGCTAACACCAGTGCTTTGAGGCCATCTGCCGCCTCCACCACATCAAAGCCCAGCATCTGCAGCTGCAGTGCTACCTCGTGGCGAACACGGCTGTTGTCATCCACCAGCAGAATGGTTGCGGCCATGCTCAGCCTCCCGGTTTTGGTCGGCGCGCATTATAGCGAAGGGGATAAAGGCCACTAGCCGGGGCCAGTGACCGTCATCAAAATTTCACCGCCGGGCAGCGGTTGTTAGAGCAGAACTTTGAGCCAACCGATGGTTGCCGGCGCGGTCGGGATCAAGAGCACAGCCAGCAGACCGAGCAGATACCAGACGTTGAACGCTTCCTTAAACTCGCCCTGGGCCATGACCACCTCTAAACATTGATTTAAATCAAAAACGGAGCTGCATGCTAGCCATTGCCCGGAGCCTCTGCAACCCCCGCCCCCACGAGGCCACGCCGAGCCAGATCCGCCGCCGCCGAGGCGAGACCGGCAGCAAGGCTGGTGACCGGCCATTGCGGATGAGCAGCCGCCACCGCCGCCGCCCAGCTATCCAGCGTTAACTGCCGCGCCCCCAGCTGTTGCAAGGCGGCAACCAACAACGGCGCCATTGCCATAAAGCGCACCTCGTCATCGCCATCACGATAGACCAGCAGACCGGTCGGCTGCTCGGGTGCCTCTGCCGGCTGATAATCGCTACTGAGCTGGTGCACGGGGTAGCGGTAGAGCAAGGGGATGGCAGCAGCGTAGAGCTGCAACGGCTGGTCAGAGTCGCCGCTCCAGGGGGCCAAGGGTTGTGCCGGCCGGGTCGCAACCACCAGCTCCATCCACTCGTAATGAAGCAGCTCGGCGGCAAAGGCTTTACCACCAATGGCATCGCCCCAGCGGGCCGTGGCAAAGGCCAGAAACTCGGCAGGAATATCGAGAAACAGCGGGCTACTACAGCAATGCTCAGCGATGAAGCAGTCGATCAGCGGCTGCCAGCCAGCCCCGTGAATGCGCCGGCTGACCGGAAAGCAGTTATGGATAAAGCTGCTGATGTTGTTACTGACCAGTTCGCGGTAAACCCGCAAACGGCGTTCATCCAGGCCATCAGGTGGCGGCTTGGCCGGATCACGCAGGTGGTTAGCCAGCGCCAGCTGCAGCTGGCTGAGCGAATCAGTAGCACTCATGCCGGCTCCTGCTGCTGGGCGGCCCGCTGACAGTGGCGCACCTGCGCCAGTTCGGCCAGCAACTCGGGCATCGCCGGAATGTTGAAATCGCGCTCCAGCAAAGTCGGCCGCAAGCCATGACAGCCGTAGGTGTACTGCAGCAACTGCCACACCGGATCTATGACAGGCGCGCCATGGGTGTCGATGATAAAGCCATCGGCTTCCCGATAGTGGCCAGCCACATGCATGTAGCGAATGGCGCCGCTCGGCAAGCCGCGAATAAAGGCTTTAGGGTCATAGCCATGGTTGCTGGCATTGACGTAAACATTGTTGACATCCAGCAGTAGCTGACAGCCGGAGCTGGCCACCACTGCACAGATAAACTCAAGCTCGCTCATCTGCTGAGCGGGGGCCAGATAGTAGGAAGAGTTCTCCAGTACCAAGGGTGCCCCTAACACCTCCTGCACCTGCTGAATACGGCTGACCACATGGTCAACCGCAGCCGGGGTAAAAGGGATCGGCAGCAGATCGTAAAGGTGGCCACCTGCAGCACAGTAGCTCAGGTGTTCGGAATAGAGCTCGACACCATGGCGGTGCATAAAACTGACAATGGCGCGCAGATGGTCCAGATCAAGGGGATCGGGGCCACCGATGGACAACGACAAGCCATGGCAGATCAGGGGATCGCGTTCCGCCACTGCCGCCAACTGGCGACTGTAGCGCCCGCCCAGCCCTAACCAGTTTTCCGGAGCGATCTCCCAAAAATCAACGCCGCTATGGGGGCTGGCTACCACGCTGGCCATCATCTCGCGACGTAACCCCAAACCGCAGTGGTGGTCAGCCAGCATTAGTTGACTCCTGGTGGGTGGGCAGGCAGCCGAACGGCTGCCCGCTCAATCGATCGCTCGGGTTAGGCGTTGCCACCGCCGCATTTGCCCTCGCCACACTTGCCTTCACCAGATTTGCCGTCGCTCTTGTTGCTGTCGGCACCGCACTTGCCTTCACCGCATTTGCCTTCGCCGCACTTACCCTCAGCATCTTTGCTATCGGCTGCTCCACATTTGCCCTCAGCGCCTTTCTTTTCGCCGCCACATTTACCTTCGCCACATTTACCTTCGCCACACTTGCCCTCTGGCGCATCCAGCTGATAGCCAGCGACCAGATCAGTCATGGCAAAGGGATTCGCCGAAACGGCGGGCACTATGGCCACAGCGGCAAGAGTACCGAGGGCTGCAGCAAAAGCAGAGGTCTTGAACTGGTTCATGAGTGATTCCTTGTCATCCGAGTGGAATGTCGGCCGGCACTATTGCCGGGTTCGCAGCAGTAGACCTGCCCCGCCGCCATTTTCTTTCACCTTTGCGCCAGATCAATGACAAATTTTCTGCCACTTGCATCGATGCCTGCCCACTCCCCTGTCCTGATCAAAGGTCGGCACCATGACTGGCAGCCTTTGGCGCCAACTTGACATACATCATTGGTCACCAGTGGTGGCTGGCTAAGATGCGCCGACACAGGAGCAACAGGAAAGTGGCATGGTCAGCATCGCCCCGAATGAACTGGAACAGCTGCGGCAAACGCTGGAGCAGCAGGCCCAGCAGTTGCGGCAACTGCTACTGACTGAGCTCGCGCGCGAGCCCAGCCTAGCACCCACAGCCCTATCGCAGCTGGCAGACTCCAGCGCCGACAATCTGGTGGAGTTTGCCCTTGAGTACTATGCCCAGCGCAGCAACACCACAGTACGTGAGCTGGAACGGGTCGACGCCGCATTGGCCGACATGGCGCTTGGCCTGTATGGCGTCTGCAGCGAATGCGAGGAGCCATTAACCGCCGAACAGCTGCGCCGTGATCCCGCCTCCCGCCGCTGCCCCAAATGCGAAGCGCGGCATAGCAAGCCGCGCTCCCGTCATCAGCAGATGCATTGATGGCCGCCCCGGCGGCCATCCTTAGCCATTAAGGCCTGGCCAGCAACTTCTGCTCCAGCACCCCCAGGGGCAGCGCGCCATCCTCCAGCACCGCTCGATGGAATGCCTTGATATCGAACCCCTTGCCCTGTTGCCGCTGCAGCTGCTGGCGGAGCTCGATGATCTTGAGCTGACCGATCTTGTAGGAGAGCGCCTGGCCAGGGATGGCCATATAGCGCTCGACCTCGGCGGTGACATCACTCTCGGCCATGGCGCTGTTATCCAGCATGTAGGCAATGGCCTGCTCGCGGCTCCAGCCTTTGGCATGCAAGCCGGTATCAACCACCAGCCGCATCGCTCTTAACAGCTCATCGCTGAGCTTGCCGAACAGCTGATAGGGATCGCTGAACAGCCCCATCTCCAGACCCAAATACTCGGCATAGAGGGCCCAACCCTCAACATAGGCAGTGGCGTCGTAGTAACGCTGAAAGCGCGGTAGTGAACTCATTTCCTGCTGCAAAGCCACCTGAAAGTGGTGGCCCGGCGCTGCCTCATGCAACGACAGCGTAGTCACCCCCCAGGTGGGCTGAGCACGCAGGTTAAAGGTGTTGATGTAAAACACCCCGGGGCGGCTGCCATCCAGCGCCGGTGCCGAGTAAGAGGCCCCCGCCGCCGACTGCTGACGATAGGCTTCCACCGGCCAGACTTCGTAATCCGCCTTGGGGCGTAGATCAAAATAATCGCCCAGGCGCACTTCGATGCGGTTCTTGGCCTCACCATAAGCGGCAATCAACTGTTCAGGCGTGGCATAGAAAAAGCGATCATCAGTGGCCAGATGGTTGAAAAAGGCTTTTAGCTCACCCTTGAAACCAACCTGCTGGCGCACCTGCTCCATCTCCTGATGGATGCGCGCCACTTCACTAAGCCCCAACTGGTGGATCTCGGCCACTGGCATACGGGTGGTGGTGTGCAGATTCGCCAATGCCTGATACCAAGCCTGACCATTGGGCAACTCGCCATAACCACTGCTGGCTCGGGCCTTGGCCAAATAATCGTTCTTGAGGTAATCGCGCATCCTCACCATGGCCGGCAGCAGCTCATGGTTGAGGACGGCACGATAATCGGCATCAATGGCGACGGCATCGGCCTCACCGACGCGCTTCACCAGATCCTTGAGCGGAGCGACAAACAGGGTTTGCTCCAACGGCAATGACAGCTGGCTGTCGAGCTGGGCGATCACCCGTTCAACCAACACCTTGGGCAGCACCACCCCTTGCTCTGCCCCCTGCTGCAGGCGCTGCACAGCACTGTCACTCCAGGCCGGATACTGGCGCATGCGATTGATAAAGGCCTGGTAATCCTTAGCGGTCAGAAAGGGGAACAGCCCTTCGCCACTGGCCATCTCCCAAAAACCCAGCACCCGGCTATCAAACTGATTGATCGGCTGCAACCAGGCCGGAAAGGCGCTCAGCTGCTGCTCGGTGGTTAAACTATGGCGGAACACCGCCAAGGTGATCTGACGCGCTGGCGACAGATCCGAGGTGACAAAGGCA
>JAGOCY010000088.1 GCA_017998495.1 Corallincola sp. | reverse complement strand
GGTAATGGTCAAGGGCCTGCTGATAGCGACGCTGGTTATAGGCCTCGTCGGCCGCCTTGGCTGCTTTGGCCGCCAGCTCAGCGCTCGACAGGCGGGTGGTGGCGACCGCCAGCTTGCCGGCGGGCTTAGGCTCCGCGGGCAGTTCGGCCAAGGCGGCCAATTCAGTTGCCGCCTCTACCGCCACCTGCTGCTGACGGGCCAGTGCTTCGGCATCATCTGCCGGCACCTCCGCCAGCAACGCCGCTGGGATTTCGGCATCGATCAGTTCCGGCTCAGTCAGTGGCACAGCGGCGGCGGCGTCAGCCTCGGCGATATTGGTGATCAGCGCCGAGGTAGTGGCCGCAGAAGGCACTAGCGCCGTCGCAGCCGAAGGCGGCGTCTGGGCAGGCGCCTTGGCAATCTCACGGGCCACCGCCGTCGGGGTCTCAGCCTCAGCAGCAGGCGGACTGGCCAGCCATAACCGTTGCCCCAGCAACACGGTTAGGCCGCCGAGCAGCAGGCCGAGCAGCAACACCGACCAGGGCCAGCGACGGGCGACGGGCGCGCTTGGCCGACCGGCAGCAGGGGCTGAGGGCCGACGCCGCTCCAGATCGCGCAGCATCTGGTTAATCACGCTCATAGCCACTGGCTCCCGACGGCAGCGCCACAGCTGGCCAGCAGCAGGCCATAGAGCCACAGCTGGCGGCGCAGAAAGGGGCGGGTGTCTTCGGTATCCCAGATGGCGGCAGCCATCTCGCGCCAACCGGCCTGGGCCAGGCCGCGGCCGAAGGCCAGCAGCAGCGCCTTATGGCAGAGAATATTAACCAGCCGTGGCACGCCGCGACTGGCGCGGGCCAACAGCAGCAGGGTGCGGTTGGCCAATGGCCAGGGCGGCTGGCTACCGGCCACCTGCAGCCGGTGGTGAACATAAGCGGCCACTTCACGTCTGTTCATCGCCCGCAGCCGGTAGCTAAAGGTGATGCGCTGACGCAACTGGCGCAATTGGGGGCTGGCCAGCCGCTGATCCAGCTCCGGCTGGCCAAACAGCACCACCTGCAGCAGCTTGCGCTGCTCGGTTTCCAGATTGGTAAACAGCCGCAGCAGCTCCAGCGCCGCATCACTCAGCGCCTGGGCCTCATCCACCAGCAACACTACCGAGTGGCCCTGACGATGGAGGGCCAGCAACCGCTGCTGAATAGCCGCAGTGATCCCCTCCTCGCCCAGGCTGGCAGCGTTATCGACACGCAGCTCGCTGGCCACCGCCAGCCGCAGGGCTGCTGGCGCCAGATCAGGATTGGGCAGCCAAGCGGTGACGAAATGATCCGGCAGATCGTGCAGCAACTTGCGACAGAGCAGGGTCTTGCCGGTGCCCACCTCACCCACCACCTTGATGAAGCCCTCTCCGGTCTTCAGCGCCGTGATCAGGGTGGCCAGCGCCTCCTGATGGCTGGTCAGGGCGCAGTAGAAGCCGGTATTCGGCGTCAGCATGAACGGCAGTTCACGCAGGCCAAAGTGGTAGAGGTACATGGCGTCAGCGCTTGCTGCCCTGATCCGGGAACCACTGCTCCAGGGTGGCGCGTGAGCGCTGCAGCTCCTGCTCCCAGGTGTCGCTGCCGATCAGGGTCGGCTTGAGCATGATCACCAGCTCGGTCTTGACCTCGCGGTTGCTGCGGTTGGTGAACAGCTCGCCCATCCACGGCACGTCGCCCAGCAGCGGTACTTTCGATTGGTCCTCAACGCGGATGGTCTTCATCAGCCCACCGATCACCACCACATCGCCACTGCGGGCGCGGATGATGGTGTCGGTCTCGCGGATGTTGCTGCGCGCCAGCGGTAACTCCAGCGATTCACTGCCCAGGGTGATCACCTTTTTCTGTTCCTGCACGTCGGTGATCGACGGATGAACATGCAACAGCACATTGCCGGCCTCATCGATCTGCGGCGTCACATCCAGGGCGATGCCGGAGAAGAACGGGGTCAGTTCAACGCTGGGGTTGGTGATCGGGGTGGTGCCAGACACTGTGGTGGTGGTGGAGATATCGGTGACAAAGTACTCGTCATCACCCACCTTGATCACCGCCTTCTGGTTATTGGTGGCGGTGATGCGCGGGCTGGACAGCACATTGGTGTTGCCTTGGGTCTCCAGCAGCGACACCACCGCATTGAAATCGCCGGAGCTGAGGGTGATGCCGGTCACCCCGCCAATGGCGTTGGTGATGGTGTTACCGACAGTACCGGGGCTGGTGGTAAAACCGACACTGCCATCACCGGGGCTGCCCAGCACATTCCAGTTGATCCCCTGCTGGAAGCCATCGCTCAGGGTCACTTCCACAATCTTGGCTTCGAGCAGTACCTGACGACGCAGATGGCCCTCGGCCTGCTGCAGATATTCGCGCACCTGGCGCAGCTCAGCGGGCAGGGCACGCACTGTCACCAGCCCCGACTGCGGGCTGACAATCACCCGTCGACCATCGCCATCGCCCACCATGCTGGTGAGCAGCGCCTGCAGCTCCGGCCAATAGTCGCTGGTTGACTGGGTATGGATGCGGGTGCCGCCAACATCGCTGGCCGAGCTGCCGCTACGGCCACCGTTGGCACTGTCGCCGCCGTCGCTGCGGCTGTCGTTAAAACCACCATCATCATTGCTGTTGCCGCTGCTGTCGGTCAGCCGGGTCGAGGTGATGGTGGTACGGCTGTCACCGAAGCGCTTCAGAAACAGATAATTAATCGCGAATGTCTCAGTGCGGAGGGTCGCTGGCAGGACGCTGATGATGTTGCCCTGACGCTTGATCTCATAACCATAAAGGCGCGACACCAAGTCCAGGGTTTCGCCGAGAGTCACCCCAGACAGCTGCAGGGTAATGGTGCCAGTGACCTCCGGATGGACCACCAGCGAATAGCGGCTGCCGTCCACCAGGCCGGCAAAGAATACCGGGGCATCAACCCCTTCGGCGCTGATATCCAAGCGGCGCTCACCCTGCAGGCTGCCAGCCAGACTAGCCGGGGTGCTGCTGGCCGGCAGCAGCTCGTCGAGCACGGCAGCTGGCGGCATGGGCGTGGTCGCCGCCGCCTGCTGGTTGGCAATGGCCTGATCCAGCGTCTGTTTGGCCTCCACAGGCGGTTTAGGGGTGTGCTGACAGCCGCTAACAAACAGGCTGACCAGGGTCGCCAGCAGCAGCGGACGCAACAGGGGAGGCGCTGACATCATGGATCACTCTCCGCGAGTGGCCGACTGGCCACCGTCAAACAGGGTTAGGCGTTGCTCCCCGGCTGGCCCCTCAAGGACCACCGAGCGTCGCTCGATTACACGTAGCGTCCAGCCATCAATCGCATCGCCCGGGCGCAGCCAGCGGCCATTAATGGCCGCTCGCGCCGGGCTGGTCGTGATCACCTGCTGCAGGCGCAAGCCACTGGCGGCCACCGGCTGGGCGGTGGCGCTGGCCAGCGCCGGCGGCGGCGCGGTCGGATCACGCAGCTCAGTGGCCAACAGCGCTGGCGATAGCAGCAACAGCATCAGCAGCAGGCGCATCAGCCACCTCCTTTCAGCCAGTCGCTGCTGGTGCTCAGGGTAAAGAGCTCCAGGGTCAGCGTGCCGTGGGGGAACTGCTCCACCCGATAGTCGAGGCTGCGCCAGTAAAAGCGCCAGGGTTGCCCTTCCAGATTGGCCAGCAGGGTTCGCATCTGCCCATAACTGGCGCGCACCACCAGCTGCAGCGGGTGGCGATAAAGCGTAGGTTGCGGCTGGCTGGTGGCGGCCGCTGATGTCGCCTCAACCGCCACGGGCTGCTGCATCGCCCCGGCCACGGCAGCCATGGTCAGAGGCTCAGGCGCCAGGGTGGTCAGGCTGACCATATCGGCGCCGCTGTCATGGGCCAGCGCCACCTGCAGCGCAGCCGCCATCCGCTCCGGCTCGATCAGATCGACAGTGGCGCGGGCCAGCAACATATCGAGTTCATCGCGCTCGGCCTGCAGCGCCTGTTGCTGCTGTTGCAGCCGCGCCGTGGGGTCGTCGGCCAGCCGCTGGCGCACCTCGGCTACCTGCTGCTGCAATTGAGTCAGCTGTTTGCTCGCCTCAGCGGTCGCCGCCAATGCCGTTTGGCGCTGTTTGAAGGCCGGCTCCACCACCAGGCTGAAGCCCCCCATCAGCAGGGCCACCAGCAGCGCGGCCGTGATCAGGTAACGCTCGCGCAGCTTGAGGGCCGAGAACCAGTCAGCGGCCTGCTGCCAGTAACTGCTCATGGTTGCCCCTCCACCGTGAAACTGAAACGCCCCTCGGCAGTGGCATCGACCTGCAGGCGATCGATCTTGAATTGCGCAAGCGCCGGGTCGCCACTGAGTTGGCGCAGCCAGGCCGGCACCGCCTGCTCACTCAGGGTCTGACCGGCCAACAGCAGCTGATGCTGGCCGAGGCGGATCTGCTGCAGCCACAGCTGGCCATTGGCATGGCGGGAGAGGGTATCCAGCAGCGGCAAAAACGGCGCCTGACGCAGCGGTTCGCTGTGGCTGAGCACCGCCAGTAGCTGCTGGCGGCCCTGAATATCGCGCTGCAGCTGCGCTATGCGCTGCTCCAGCGCCGGTGGTGGCCGCCGGGCCTGCAGTTCGGCAGTCAGCGTCGCCAGCTCGCCCAGCAGCGTTTGATGCTGCTGCTGCACCGCACGCAACTGACGGGCGCTGCCGGCCGCCAGCCATTGGCACAGGGCCACCGCCAGGGCCAGCAGCAGCAACGCGGCCCCGCACCAGCGCAGCGCGCGCGCCAGTGGCAGCGGATCGCGCTTGGGCTGCAGCTGTTCGACGTAGAGGTTGATCTGCTGTTTCATGCCGGCAGCTCCAGCAGCCGCATGGCGGCCACGGCCAAGCGCTGGCCGTTGCTGCTGAGCAACGGCGCTTGGGCAGCTTTGCCGCCGCCGCGAATAGGGGCTGGCAGGCGGTCATCCAGCAGCTGTACCGGCACCGTCAGGTTGCGCCCGAGCATCTCGGCCAGCAACGCCGGTTCGTCCACCGGCAGCGCCAACACCACCTGCTTGACTGGCGGCTGACGCAGCTGCAGTTCGAAGTAATCCATCGACCGCTGCAGCTCTACTGCCAGCCCATCCACCAGTTCCGGGCCATGGCTGTCGAGACTCTGCTGGGCCAGCTGTTGGTAGCCGCGCAACCGGCGAGTGACATGCAGCTGACCATCACGGGCGATCACCAGCAGCAGCTCATCGCCAGCGACCTGAAACAGCAGCGCAGTGGCAGCGGTATCGCTCAGCAACCGCACCACCGCCAGCTCCTCAATGGAGATGCCCACCAGCTCGGCACCGGCAGCATGAATCGCCGCCACCAGTGGCTGCAGCAGATCCAGGTCAGAGCAGACCACATGAATTTTATCGACACCGGCCGGCTGGCTGGCCAGCTGCAGGTAGTCGGTGACCAGACGGGCGGTGGGACGGCGAGTCAGCTCGCGCACCGCCCAAGGCAGAGCGCCGGCCAGTTCATCATCGGTGACAGGGGGTTTGTCGATGGCGATCAGCTCATAGCTGCCGCTGGCCAGCACCAGCTGGCAGCGGGCATTACGCCATTGGTCATCAGCCAGTTCGGCCAGCAACGCCGGCAAGGCGCCTTTGCGTGGCCGGCTGATCAGCTCGGCGGCCTGCCCCGGCAGCTGACGGATGATCGCCACCTCGGCGTTGCCCAGATAGATTCCGAGCACCGCCTGGGGTTGCCGTCGTCGCCACAGTTTGAACCGCATCGCCAGAGATCCCCGACCGCCGCCTTTTGGCAGCTGCTAACGCCCCGGATTGCAAGGCATTATCCGTTAACGTCAGGGACATGCAACCGAACGCCCGAGGCAGCCGCCGAATTCGCAGGCTGCCTCACAGGAAATCCGCTGACGGTCGTTCAACCGCCGTGGGCGCACTCGGCCAGCTTCTCCAGCCGCTCGCTGAAAAAGTGGCCCTGGCCGCCGTGAACGCCAAGGTTGCGCAGCATCCGCCACTCGGCATCACTCTCCACCCCCAGGGCAAAGATCTGCACCGCATGAGCGCTGACACTGCCCTGCAGCGAGCGCACAAACAGCTGATTTTCCGGGCGGTGATGGATATTGCGGACAATGCTCGGGTGCAGCTTGAGGAAATCAACCTGCAGCTTGCCGATGTACTGGCTGCCCACCACCGTCTGGCCAACGCGATCCACCAGCAGCCGCACCCCCAACTCTTTGAGGCGGGCCAGCGGCGCGCTGAGGCGGTTGAGTTGATGAGCCAGATGATATTCGGCCACCTCGACAATCAGCCGTTCGGCCAGCGCCGGGGTATCGCTCAGGCGAGCCGTCAGCCAATCCATAAAGGGTTCGTTGAGCAGGGTCTCAGGCGCCAGATTCACTGAGCAGGGCTCGCGCTCGCTGCGATCCAG
>JAGOCY010000087.1 GCA_017998495.1 Corallincola sp. | reverse complement strand
CCCTGACTTCGACCATTGGCGCGCGGCTGGAGGCCACCCGCCATATTCTTATCCCCGATGGGGTGGAGCTGACGGTCAGCCGTGACTATGGCGAGAGTGCCGCGGCCAAGGCCGATACTTTGGTGCTCAAGCTCTGTTTTGCCACCGCTGCCGTGGTGCTGCTGGTGTGGCTGGCGATGGGCTGGCGTGCTGCCGCCGTGGTCGGTGCCACCATCGCCATCACCCTCGCGTTGACCCTGTTTGCCAGCTGGGCCTGGGGCTTCACCCTCAACCGCATCTCACTGTTTGCCCTCATTTTCGCCATCGGCATTCTGGTCGATGACGCCATCGTGGTGGTCGAGAATATCCACCGCCATGGGCTGGGCGACGACTGGCAGCTTCGGGTACCCGGCGCCGTGGATGAGGTGGGCGGGCCAACCATTCTGGCCACCTTCACCGTGATCGCCGCACTGCTGCCGATGGCTTTCGTCAGCGGCCTGATGGGCCCCTACATGAGCCCGATCCCGATCAATGCCAGCACCGGCATGCTGATCTCACTGGCGGTGGCCTTTGTCATCACCCCCTGGCTGGCGGTGCGCTGGCTGCCCCGCCATCAGCCCCACAGTGCCGGGTTGCTCGCAACGCCAGTGAACGAAGAGCCGCTCGCGCTGCAAGACGATGGCGACGAGCAGCCGGATCATGACATCCTCTTCTCCCGCCCAGAGCGTGAGCGCCCACCGGCGCCGCAACCGCCGCTGCTGGACCAGTGGCTGGCGCGCAGCGGCGAGCTGCTGGTGCCGTTCATCCGCCACCATAACCGCCGGGCCAACCGCCGCTGGCTGGGGATCGGCGTGGCCATCGCCATCACCCTGTCGCTGCTGTTGCCGGTGGCCGGCCTGGTGGTGCTCAAGATGCTGCCCTTCGATGACAAATCGGAGCTGCAGCTGCTGGTCGACTTACCGGAGGGGACGCCGCTGGAGCAGACCCAGCGGCTGCTGTTCGCCATGGCTGACAAGATCGCGGCCGAAGTGCCAGAGGTGGCTCATCAGCAGATCTACGCTGGTCTAAGCGGCCCTATCACCTTCAACGGTCTGGTCCGTCACTACGAGTTACGGCGCAGCGCTAACCTCGGCGATCTGCAGATCAACCTGCAGCCCAAGGGTGAGCGCGAGCGCAGCAGCCATGAGCTGGCGCTGGCCATTCGGCCGCTGGTGGCCGAGCTGGCTGCCGCCGCCGGAGCTGTGGTCAAGGTGGTGGAGGTGCCGCCGGGGCCGCCGGTGTGGGCGCCGATCGTGGCTGAGGTCTTTGGCCCCAGTGCCGACCATCGCCAGCAGGCCGCCGAGCAGCTGCGCCAGCTGATGTTAACCACCCCCGGGCTGGTGGATGTGGATATCGACCTGCCGGCCGCTCAGACCCAATGGCAGGTGACTGTGGATCGCGCCCGTGCTGCCCGTCTCGGCATCAGCGAGCAGGCGATAGTGCAGACGGTTCATGGCGCTCTGGCCGGTCAGGATGTCACCTGGCTCCACCCGCATGGCCAGAAGTATCCGCTGCCAGTGCGGCTTAAGGTCAGCAACGCTGCCCAGGTCGATCTGGATGGCATTCTCAGCCTGCGTCTGACCGCCGCCAACGGCGCGCGGGTGGCGCTGGAGGAGCTGGTGCAGGTGGAGCGGGGCACCATCGCCACCCCCATTGTTCACAAGAACATGCGGCCGCTGGTGATGGTCACCGCCGATATGGCCGGTGACAACGACAGCCCGCTCTATGGCATGTTCAGCGTCCTCGGCCGTCTGGCGGAAACGGGCAGCCAGTGGCCGCAGCAGCTGGTTGACCAGCCTTCGGGCATTGATGGCGTGGCGGTGCTGTGGAGCGGTGAATGGCAGATCACCTATGAGACCTTCCGTGACATGGGCATCGCCTATGGCGCCGGCATGCTGCTCATCTATCTGCTGGTAGTGGCTTGGTTCCGCAGCTATCTGGTGCCGCTGGTGATCATGGCGCCCATTCCGCTCACCATCATCGGGGTGATGCCCGGCCATGCGCTGTTTGGTGCCCAGTTCACCGCTACTTCGATGATCGGCATGATCGCCCTGGCCGGCATCATTGTGCGCAATTCGATCCTGCTGGTGGATGTGATCAACGACCAGCTGCGCGCCGGCGTGGCGCTGATGGATGCGGTGGTTGGCAGCGTGGTGCTGCGGGCCAGGCCGATCCTGCTGACCGCGCTGGCGGCCATGCTCGGCGCCCTGTTTATCCTCAGCGATCCGATCTTTAACGGCCTGGCCATCAGCCTGCTGTTTGGCATCGCCGTGTCGACCGTGCTGACCCTGGTGGTGATCCCGGTGCTCTACTATCTGCTGCTGTGCTGGCAGCAGGGAGGGGAGCCGGAGGCCGACCCGGCGCCGCCAGCCGCAGTGGCTGCAGAGGAGGTCATGGATGCAGAGGCTGAGGCCCCTGCGGCCGATCACAGTGAGCAGGCGCCGGATGCTGGCGATGAGCCGCAACCTCGGCCATAAGCGGCTGCTGCTG
This sequence comes from Corallincola sp., assembly GCA_017998495.1. Classification (GTDB taxonomy): domain Bacteria; phylum Pseudomonadota; class Gammaproteobacteria; order Enterobacterales; family Neiellaceae; genus RGIG665. Next base: position 3,955 of record JAGOCY010000087.1, on the reverse strand, counting down.
GCATACGGGCCCCTCGCGGGCCCGTTTTGTTGGGGCGGAGCTGGTGGCGGGGTGGAGTAACAGCGCGCGGCTGACTAGGCTAGAACCATGCTGTTGCCAGGGTCTGTCGTCCATGGATACCGAGCTGCTTCTGCGCTATGCCTCCCGCATGCCCGCGCTACCCAAGCTGGTGCAGGAGATCATTCAGGCGTTCAACCAGCCCAATGTCGATGCGGATCTGATCGCCAGCAAAGTGATGCAGGATCAGGCGCTGACCGCCAAGATCCTGCGGCTGGCCAACTCCTCGTTCTACGGTGGCCGGCGGCGGATTGAGTCGGCCAGCGATGCGGTGGTGCTGCTCGGCTTCGATGCCCTGCGTAATCTGGTGATCGCCTCAGCGGTGGCCAATGTCCTCAATCAGATCGCCGATCATCTCGATTTCACCGCTTTCTGGCGCAAAAGCTACATGGTGGCTGCGCTGGCCAAGTGGCTGATCCGCCGGTGTGGCGCGCGCGGCCCGACCCCCGACACCGCTTTTACCGCCGGCCTGCTGCATGAGATCGGTGCCCTGCTGCTACATGCGCTGGAGCCGGCGTTGGCCGCACGGGTAGAACTGGAGGTCAAGCGCGGTGTGCCCCGAGACGAAGCGGAGCAGGCTCACTTCGGCTGTACCAGCAGTGCCATTGGCGCAGAGCTATGCCGGCGCTGGTATTTCCCCGAGTCGCTGGTCAGGGCCGTGGCCGAGCAGGATGCGCCGCTGGCCGCTGCATATCCATCGCCCTATGCCCTGGTGGTGCAGCTGGCCAAAACCCTCTATCTGCTGACCCTGGCGCGCCAACCTGCCCAGCTGGTGCCGGTGGTGAGCGATGCCGCTGTTGCCGGGGCGCTGCAGCTTAAGCTGACCCTGGTGGAAGCCAGCTGGGAGGAGACCCGGGAGCTGGCCAAAGCCGTGGAGAGTCTGCTGTGACAGCGCTCTACCACTGGTAGACCCAGCTCAGGGTCAGGGTTTCTGAGCCGGGGTTGTGATCATCAAAGCCGGCATTGGAGATGTGCCCCAGATCCAGCCTTAACCCCTGCTTAGGGCTCAATTGCCAGCCCAGATAGAGGCGAGAGTAGAACTCAAGCTCGGTGCCCAGATCGTAATCGCCATCCACCTTGTGGTAGTAGCCCACGCCGCTGGCTACGCCCCACAGCCAGCTGTCGTTGATGGCAAAATCGCGGCTGGCGCCCAGCCCCACATAGTAGTTGGCATTGTTGGTGATAAAGGCTTGAGCCATGGGCCGGATCTGCCACCAGTCATCAAGGGGAGAGGCCTCAACCACCAGCAGAGCCAAGCCATCATGGGGGATCTCGGTATTGAACGGGTAGAAGGCACCCGCGCCCAGTGCCAGCCGTGGCGCGGCCTGGCCGCCACTGGCCAGGCTCAGGCTGAGTAGCAATAGTAACCATCGTCTGGCCATCAGCTGGCCCCCGTGGGCGGTTCTGCTGTTTCAACCTTAGCTCAGCCTGCCCGCTTTGCCCTGCGCCGGCTGGCCAAGGTGGACCGACTCAGCAGCCCACAACCTTGGAATCTGTATTGGCGATGGTTTGCGCCAGATCATCAACAGCGCGCTTGCGCCTTGGCCGTCAGGGCAGATCCCGGCCTATGCCTGATCCTGTAGTACCGCACGTTTACAGGGAATGAATCAGGCAGGAGGTCACTACCATGCCAGCACCTCTGATTGCGGCAGCATTGGCTGCCATTGCGCCCGCCTTGGCCCGTCGCGGCCTTGATCTGCTCAGTGGGGTCTTTCGTGGCGCCCTTGATCAAGGCGCGGCAGCGGTCAGTCAACTGATTGAAGAAAAAACCGGTATCGATATCAATGACGTTGCCGATGACAAGCTCAGCGATGAGCAGTGGGCCAAACTGCGTGAATTTGAGTTTGCCCATCAGTCCAAATTGCTGGAGTACCGCCAGCAGATCGATGCCAACGCGCTCGAGGCCGAGCGGTTGCATCAGGCGGACCGCGCCAGCGCCCGCGATCTGCAAAAAGCCGCACTGGCCAGCGATGATGTGGTCGCCCGCCGCTTCATCTACTTCTATGCCACCGGCATCACGCTGCTGACCTTTGTCTTCATCTTTTATGCGGCCTTCTTTCATGACTACAACAACGACAACGCAGATGCGACCCGCATCATCGACACTGTGCTCGGCTTCCTGCTCGGGGTCTCGCTGTCAGCCATCATCCAGTACTTCTTTGGCTCCAGTGCCGGCAGCAAGGCCAAGGGGGAGCAGATCGATGCACTGTCCAAGGATCTGGCTGCGAACAGCAGCAGGGGCAAGCCGTCCCAGGGAGGTGGGTCATGAGTCTGGTGCATGAGCAATGGCGCTTTCTGCGCCAGGTCGTTGAACTGTTGCGCAAGGCTGATGAACTGGGCTTTGTGGTGTCCGGTGGTGAGCTTTACCGCACGCCGGAGCAGCAGACGCTGCATGTCCGCAATGGCCGCAGCACCACCATGAACAGTCAGCATCTGAAGCGGCTGGCGATTGACCTTAACTTCTTCCGCGAGCAGCCAGATGGCAGCCTGCAGCTGGTGCAGGGGGTAGAGGAGCTGCGGCCACTCGGCCAGTTCTGGGAGTCTCTCGACCCGGCGAACCGCTGGGGCGGTAACTGGAACTCCTTCAAGGACACGCCGCACTTTGAGCGGCGTGACCGTTAGCCGGGCCAGGGTAGCCCTGTCACCCCGGCCACAGCCGGTTGAGCTGGTCCAGTGACAGCGCGGTGCGGCCAGCGGCCAGCGGGGTGAACAGGTCGGCAGCAAAGGGTTGCCAGCTATCCAGCCCGGGCGGTTGAGCGGGGGTGTAGCGGGCGGCGAGGCGGGCGATGTGGCGCAGGCCAAGGCTGCTCTCCAGCGCCGATGACAGCAGCAGTGGTCGCTGCCACTGACTGGCCAGTGCCGCTAGCTGGGCCACTGGCTGTTCGCCGCCGAGTACTGTCGGTTTGGCAATGAGTGCCGCCAACCCCGTCGGGCAGGCGCGCGGCAGCGGCAGTTCGGCCAGCGATTCATCCAGCGCATAGGGCAGCGGGCTGCCGCTGGCGGCCGTCTGCTGGTGCAGGGTCAGCAGCTGGCGCGGATTCTCCAGCGGCTCTTCAATCCAGTCGATGGCGGCACGCACTGGCTCACTCAGCCCCTGCCAGAAGTGGCAGGCGAGGGCCAGGTTCCAACTGCGGTTGGCATCCAGCCGCAGCCGCACTGGCGCCGTGGCCAGCAGTTCGGCCAGCAGCTGCTGATCTGCTGCCGGCGGCTGACGACCGATCTTGACCTTGATGGCTGCCGGGCGTGGCCCCTGCCAGTCGCGCCAGCGGGCCAGCTGCTGGCTCGGGCTGCCGGCTAGCAGCGCCGGGCCGCCGGGCAGTGCGGCGGGCAGCGGCGCGTCTAGGTTGGCGATGGCGCTATCCAGCCCCCAGCGCACACTGGGCGGCAGGCTGGCGGGCAGTGGCTGCGCGGCCCGCCAGTGGCCGAGCGCCTTGATGGCGGCGGCGGTGGCCTCATCCAGAGTCTCGCGGTTAAAGCCGGTGAGCGGGGCGATCTCGCCCAGCCCCCGGCGGTCCTGCTCATCGGTGAGCGCCACCACCAGGCCGCAGCGCTCATGGAGCAGGGTGCGGCCGGCGGGCAGGGCGGGGTTTAAGGCAATACGGTAGCGGTAGAGTGCCGCTTGTCTCATCACGGGTTCCTTGTGAATTTCGAGAAGTCCGGCGGCCGCTTGTCGAGAAACGCATTGCGGCCTTCCTGGCCCTCTTCGGTCATGTAGAACAGCATGGTGGCGTTGCCGGCCAGCTCCTGCAACCCCGCCTGACCATCGCAGTCGGCATTGAGCGCGGCCTTAAGGCAGCGCAGCGCCATCGGGCTGTTGCGCAGCATCTCGCGGCACCAGCGCACCGTCTCGCACTCCAGCTCGGCCAATGGCACTACGGTGTTGACCAGCCCCATCTCC
>JAGOCY010000086.1 GCA_017998495.1 Corallincola sp. | reverse complement strand
TCGCCCACCATCAGGGTGCGCTCCGGGCCATGGCCGGTGGCGGCCATCAGTTCGTGCAGCATCTGTGGGTGGGGCTTGCTGCGGCTCTCATCGGCACAGCGGGTAGCCTGAAAATGGTGGCCAAGGCCGTAGTCGTGCAGCGAGCGGTCCAGCCCCAACCGCGATTTGCCGGTGGCCACCGCCAGTTGATGGCCCTGCTCGGCCAGCGCCCTGAGCAACGGTTTCAGGCCGGCAAAGGGGCGTTCGACCACCTCACTGGCATGCAGATAGTGGTGGCGGTAGGCATCCAGCAGCTGGTCGCGGTCCGCACCTGACTGCTGGCCAAACAGGGTGTCGAGGGCCACCGGCAGACTCAGGCCGATCACCCCGCGGCAGGCGGCAGCAGCCGGCACCGTCAGCGCACAATCGACAGCCGCCGCCTGTAGCGAGGCGACAATGCGTCCGACCGAGTCGATCAGCGTGCCGTCCCAGTCAAACACCAGCAGCATGGGGGCGCTCAACCTCATCCGTTGGCCACCTGCAGGCGGGCGAGATGGGCTTTGAGCGCTTCATCTAATGGCGCGCTCACTTCAATGCGGGCGCCGGTCTGCGGATGGTTGAAGCGCAAGGTCGCTGCGTGCAGAAACAGGCGCTTGAGCCCCAGTTCGCTGCTGCTTTTGTTGAATTCGACCGTGCCATATTTGTCATCGCCGGCAATGCCATGACCGGCCGCCGAACAGTGGACACGGATCTGATGGGTACGGCCGGTGATCGGGCTGGCCTCAATCAGGGTCTGGCCCTGATAGCGGGTCACCACCCGAATGCGGGTACAGGAGGGTTTGCCTTGGGTTGAATCGACCCGCACCACCCGCTCACCGCTTTGCAGCACATTCTTATGCAGCGGGTAATCCACCTCTTTGACCCGCTCCGGCCAGGTGCCTTTAACCAGCGCCAGATAACGCTTGTCCATCTGCTTCTGCTGCAGCTGCACATGCATCGCCTTGAGTGCCGAGCGCTTCTTGGCCAGCATCAGCACCCCGGAGGTGTCGCGGTCGAGGCGATGGACCAGCTCCAGGTTACGCAGCTCCGGGCGCAATGCGCGCAACGCCTCGATCACGCCAAAGCTGAGGCCGCTGCCGCCATGCACCGCCATCCCCGACGGCTTGTCGATGATCAGCAGTTGATCATCTTCATAGAGCACGCGCTGGGTCAGGTTCTGTACCTTGTCGAGCTTGGTGGGCACCACCGCTTCCACGGTTTCGGCGATACGCATCGGCGGAATGCGCACCACATCCCCCTCTTCGATGCGATCATCGGCGCTGCAGCGCTTGCCATTAATGCGCACTTCACCTTTACGGATGGCGCGATAGACAGCGCTTTTGGGCACCCCCTTGAGACGGGTACGCAGAAAGTTATCGAGTCGCTGGCCGGCGTACTCGCTGTCGATGGTCAGATGGCGCACGCCAGTGGCGTTGCCGGAGGGGGTGTGTTCACTCATGGGCGGCGGATTTTATCAGAGCCCTGTCGCAAATGCGCGTTCGCCCCGCATCAACCACACCCAAGCGGCGTCAAGGGCAATTGCCGCGCTGGATCGGCGCTGCTATAGTGCCGCTGTTCGGGTTGGCATGAGGGCGTTGTTTGTCGCCTGCATTGAGCCCCTGACGCTGTGTGAATGAACGACCCGGTCGAGCGGACGCCTTCTTCTGACATCACTGTCAATCCGCTTCCTGGCGTAACCTCGCCCCGTCGGACTGCGCCTTGCGCTCATCGCCTGAACAGGACCCTATTTTTAGTAACGCCGCGGCCTCATTGTTGCCTCGCGCGCCTGAACCATATTTTGTGCCGTTGGCGCCTTGCGCAGCGGCCTGACACCAACGCAAGACGTTGATGTCATAGCAATATATCGACACACCTGCCGCTTCACGTCGGGAGACGTCCGCATGGTTGGTGTCGGTTCTTGATCGCCTGTTGGCCCTGATGGTCGTGGCTTGTGATAGCAAGACGAGCCACACACATGAAAAGAATGCTGATTAACGCCACCCAAACTGAAGAGGTGCGCGTCGCTCTGGTTGATGGTCAACGCCTGTATGACCTCGACATCGAAAATCCCGCCCAGGAACAGAAAAAATCCAACATCTACAAAGGCACCATTACTCGCGTCGAGCCGTCGCTGGAAGCTGCCTTTGTCGATTACGGTGCTGACCGCCATGGCTTCCTGCCGCTCAAAGAGATCTCACGCGAGTATTTCAACCCCAATGCCAGCAGCCAGGGCCGCCCCAACATCAAGGAACTGGTGAAAGAAGGCACCCAGGTGCTGGTCCAGGTGGACAAAGAGGAGCGCGGTACCAAAGGCGCAGCCCTCACCACCTTTATCAGCCTGGCCGGCACCTATCTGGTGCTGATGCCCAACAACCCGCGAGCTGGCGGCATCTCGCGCCGCATCGAAGGTGATGAGCGCGAAGAGCTCAAAGACGCGCTGGATCAGGTGCAGGTGCCGGACGGCATGGGCCTGATCGTGCGTACCGCTGGCGTTGGCAAATCGGCCGACGAGCTGCAGTGGGACCTGGAAAACCTGCAGCGCCGCTGGCAGCTGATCCAGCAGACCGCTGGCAGCGTCAAGGCCCCGGCCCTGGTCGATCGCGAAGGTAACGTGATCGTACGCGCCATCCGTGACTACCTGCGCCGTGACATCGGCGAGATCGTGGTCGACGACGCTGCCGTGTTCGCCGAGGTGCGCGAACACATCAACCTCAACCGTCCCGATTACGTTAACCGCGTCAAACACTACACCGGCGACGTGCCGCTGTTTTCCCACTACCAGATCGAAAGCCAGATTGAATCCGCTTTCCATCGCGAAGTGAAGCTGCCCTCCGGTGGCGCCATCGTTATCGACACCGCCGAAGCCCTGACCGCCATCGACATCAACTCGGCCAAGGCGACCAAAGGCAGCGACATCGAAGAGACTGCCTTCCAGACCAACCTCGAAGCGGCCGACGAGATCGCCCGCCAGCTGCGTCTGCGTGACGTCGGCGGTCTGGTGGTGATCGACTTCATCGACATGACCCCGGTGCGCCACCAGCGCGAGGTGGAAAACCGTCTGCGCGAAGCCACCCGCCAGGATCGTGCGCGCATCCAGATCGGCCGCATCAGCCGTTTTGGCCTGCTGGAGATGTCGCGTCAGCGCCTGCGTCCGTCACTGGACGAATCAGCCCGTCACATCTGCCCGCGCTGCCATGGTGATGGCACCATCCGTTCAGTGGAGTCACTGACCCTGTCGGTGCTGCGTCTGATTGAAGAGGAAGCCCTCAAGGACAACACCGTGCAGGTGATGACCCAGGTGCCGGTGGAAGTGGGCACCTATCTGCTCAACGAAAAGCGCCAGGCGATCGCCTCCATTGAACAGCGCCACGAAGTGCAGGTGGTGGTGGTGCCTAACCAGCATCTCGACACCCCGCATTACAGCGTCACCCGTCTGCGTAAAGATGAAGTGATCGGCGATCTGAGCTACCGCAGTGTGCGCAAGCCGGAAGAAGCGGCCTACCAGCCGCGTCAGCAGGGTCTTGTCGCGCCGGCGCGCGTCACCCTCGGCACCACCTTTGTGCCCGAGCCGCCCAAAGCCGCCCCTGCCCCGGTGGCCCCGGCGACGGCAGCTGCGACAACGGCCGCACCAGCCGTCGCTGCCGCTGCCGCCAGCGATGCCAAGCCCGGCCTGTTTGGCCGCCTGGTCGGCGCCATCAAGAAAATTCTGGGTGGTGATGAAGAAGCCGCCAGCAATGACGACAAGCCGGAACGTAAGCGCGAACGCGGTGGCCGTCGCCGCCGCGGCGGCAGCGAGCGCGGCCAGCGCGATGTCGCCCGTCAGGCCGATGGCCGCAACGAGGCCCGGCGTGATGATGGCCGTCGCGATGAAAGTCGCCGTGATGAGCGTGGCGGCAAGCGTGATGACAACCGCGGTGAGCGCCGTGGCAAAAGCGGTGACAGCAAAACCGAGGTGCGTGCCGAGCAGCAACCGCGCAGCGAGCGCCCGGAGCGGAGTGAGCGCAGCGACCGTGGTGGCCGCGCCGAGCGTGGTGAAGGTCGCGGCGAACGTCGCGATCAGCGTGAGCGTCAGCCGCAGGTGGTGGTGGATGCCGACGATAACGGTGATATTCAGACCCTGAAAGTGACTGAGCGCCGCCCGCGGCGCAACATGGAGCGCCGGGTGCGCATGGGCGACGAACGCGCCGTCGGTGACGACAGCGCCGTGGCCGCCGGTATCGCTGCCGCCGCAACCGCCCAGGCGGTGGCTGCGGTGGTCGAACAGCAGGGCAGCCTCAACGACGAGCTGGCCGAGGGGATGGAAGTGGTGATCCCGGGTGTCGCTGGCGCTAACACCGCTGGTGACGAACAGGCCCAGCAGCCGCGCAGCCGTCGCCGTCGCGGTGGTCGTGGTCGTGGCCGTGGCCAGGGCGCTAACAACGCCGATCCGGTTGAAGCCCGTTATCCGGAAGACGAAGCAGCAGAAGGCAGCGATGTCGCTACCGATAGCAACGAGCAGGAAAGCTCTGTCGCTGTCGCCGTTGCCGCGCCTGCATCCGCCCCGGTGATAGCCGCTGAGCCGCTTGAGCATGTCGAGCGCGCTGAGTCGATCGAAGCTGCAGTGGTCAGCTCCGACAATGCCGCCAGCGCCTGGGTCAGCGAAGAACCTGAACAGACCGCAAGCGAAGCGGAAGCAGTCACCCCAAGCGCTGAACCGGTGGCGGCAATGGCTGAGCCCGTTGCCGAACCGGTCGTAATTGTGGCCGAGCCTGTTGCAGCCGCCGAACCGGTAGCCGTTGTGGCCGAGCCTGTTGCCGTCGTCGAGCCGGTGGCCGTTGCGGCAGAGCCTGTTGCCGTCGTCGAACCGGTAGCCGTTGCGGCTGAGCCTGTTGCCGCCGCTGAGCCGGTTGCAGTTGCCACTGCGCCAGCGTCTATCATCGAAACCGCCGTGGCCCGCGGTGAGCAGCTCAACCTGCTCGGTAATCTGGATAGCAGCGCCGCAGCGCCAGCCACTGGCGACGCTCCGCGCTCACGTTTCGGCAGTGGTACGGTCGCGGCAGCGCCGATGGCCAAACCTCAGGCTGTCAGCGCCCCAGCAGCCGAAGCGCCGGTGGTGATTGAAAAGCGCTACGGCGCCACCACTGAAAGCAAGGGCGCCCCTACCAGCCGCTTCGGTGCTGTCTCGGCCCCGGCCACCAAGCCGCAGGGTGACAGCAATCCAAGCTAAGTAGCAGCTCCGGCACAAATGACAAAGGCCACCGCAAGGTGGCCTTTGCTTTTACATCCTCAGCAGAGTTGGCGATCAGCTGCAGGAGCCACAGCAGTAATGGGTGTTGGCGGCCGGCTGCTGGAACAGGATGTTGTTTTCCAGATGGATATGTTCCATCAGCGCCTCGCGCAGCGCCTTCACCCCCAGATAGAGTGCCATCCAGGTGTTGCAGGCTCCTTCGGGCAGCACCAGATCATGGGCCAGGGCCATCATCCGGCTCAGTGCTTGGCCATGGTCCTGATGCTCGGCCGCCATCACCTGCAGTGGGCCAGCCGGGTAGATCCCTTGGGCCAGCAACGGGAAGAGGATCTGCTCCTCTTTCTGCATATGGTTTTCCAATTCCTGCAGCATGGTGGTGAGATGGGCAGCGAGCCCAGTGGGGCACTGCGGGTGATCACCATGTACCTGCTCCACCCGCCGTGCCAGCCGGATCAGCTCGGGCAGCTGCAGCCGGTGCTGGGCGTGAAAGCGGTCCAGCAGATGGTGGATCAGCGCCATCGGTGGCTGCTCCTGCCAGTTCTGCTGTGTTTGGGGTTGCGCCACCAACGGCTGCAAGCGGGCCATCACCTCGGCCGCATCCAGGCCGCGTTTGGTCAGCGCCTGCTGCAGGCTCTGGTCACCGCCGCAACAGAAGTCGAGGCGGTAGTGATGAAACACCTGGGTGACTCCGGCATAACGGGTAGCCAGACTGGCCAGACTCTGATTCAACAGATCCATAAATACAACCTCATAGCCAAGGCCCGCTATTGGTGCGGGCAGGGTTCAACAACACAAGGAGTTACAAGAGGGCTCAGCTGTCTGCCCTAACCGCCGGCAATGCGGGCAGGAACTGGGTCTGGACCAGCGTCAGCAGCCGCAGGCAATCACGCAGGTCGCAATCGCCATGGGCGCGTTTGGTAAAGCCAAGAGCTGTCAGTTCCAGATGGAGCGCCGGAGTCACCTGATGACGTTGAAGGCTGTTGCGCACGCAATTAAGGGCGCAGCCATCAACCGCCAGGATTGGCCGGCCCGACTGGGCAACCCGCACCAGTGCCGGCACATCGCCACCGACCCCGGCAATACAGGACATCTCGGCCAGCCCCTGGCGATCTAGGGTTACGGCCAGATCATTAGCCAGCTGAGCCACGCTGGAACAGCCAGAGCAGGCGTAGACCAGCGGTAACTGAGGGTGGGCCATGGCATTACTCCGATGGCAACGAAAACAGGGGGGCATCATTGGCGTAACCAGCCCTCTCGCCGTTTGATCT
>JAGOCY010000085.1 GCA_017998495.1 Corallincola sp. | reverse complement strand
GAGAAGAAGGGCAAGAAGAACATCTTCTCTGGCCGCATCCTCGAGATCGAGGGCCTTGAGACCCTGACAGCCGAACAGGCGTTCGAGCTCTCCGATGCCTCGGCCGAGCGCTCCGCTGCCGGTTGTACAATCAAGCTGTCGCAGGAGTCGGTGGCTGAATACCTGCAATCCAACATCGTGCTGCTCAAGTGGATGATCGCCGAAGGTTACGGTGACCGCCGCACCCTGGAGCGCCGTATCAAGGCGATGCAGGAGTGGCTGGCCCAGCCGCAGCTGATGAGCGCTGATGCCGATGCCGAGTACGCCGCGATCATCGACATCAACATGGACGACATCAAGGAGCCGGTGGTCTGCTGCCCCAACGATCCGGATGACGCCAAGCTGCTGTCGCAGGTCGCTGGTGACAAGATCGACGAGGTATTCATCGGTTCGTGCATGACCAACATTGGCCACTTCCGTGCTGCCGGCAAACTGCTGGATCAGTACAAAGGGCAGATCCCGACTCAGCTGTGGATCGCGCCGCCAACCAAGATGGATGCCGCTCAGCTGACCGAAGAGGGCTATTACGGCATCTACGGCAAATCTGGCGCGCGTATCGAGATCCCCGGTTGCTCGCTGTGCATGGGTAACCAGGCGCGGGTGCGGGATGGGGCCACTGTGGTCTCCACCTCTACCCGTAACTTCCCTAACCGTATGGGTAAAGACACCAACGTCTATTTGGCGTCGGCTGAACTGTCGGCGGTGTGTGCCATCCTCGGCAAGCTGCCGACGCCGGCTGAATATGCTGAGTATGCGCGCAAGATCGATGCTGGTGCGGCGGATAGCTATCGCTACATGAACTTCCACCAGATGGCGGACTACACCGCCAAGGCGGATAAGGTGATCTTCCAGACTGCGGACCTGTAACCGCAGCCTCACCACCAAAGGCCCCGCTCCGGCGGGGCTTTTTCGTTCTTAGTCACACAGCTGTAAGGGATTACCGACCGCTGGCTGGCTGTTCTTTGCGGTGAGTCGCGCTACAATCAGGCTGTCGTCGACTTTTTGAGCAGGCATGAAGAAACCGCAACCGGACTCGCTACCACCATCGTCCGACTGGGCGTTGGAGCCGTTGCGCGACGTACCTAAGGTGACGCCGTTGACGCCGCTTGCCCGCGTCGAACCCGCGGCGGCCGAGCAACCGCCGCCGGTTGCGCCCCTGCGCCCAACCCGGGTGCCGGTGGAAAGTGCCAATGACAGCCATCATCCCAGAGCCCCTGTGGAACAGGTGCAAGCCACAGCACCGCCAACCATTATCGGTAGCCGTGGCCAGCCGTTGACCGGTAGTGCGCCGGGCAGTAACGACCTCTGGTCATCTTTTGCTGCTGAGCTGGAACGGGTGGCTGGTGCTGGTAGTGCTGTGAGCGCCGGTAGTGCGTCAGCTGAGCCTGAGCCGCCGCTTGCTTCCCATGCAAGCGAACTGCCCGATATACCGCTGTTTGATGCTGAAGCGCCGCCGGTGGCACCGCCGCCAGTATCCCGCCTGCAGCTGGATCTCGATCAGTTGGGGCTGGCCGACGATAGCAACACCAATGCTGCGCCAACGGCACCACCGCCCCCCGTTAATGTCGCCGACGTGGTGGCACCACCAACGGTGCGCGGCGACTGGGCCATCGAGGCACTGCCAGAAGAGGAGCAGTGGCGCCGGGCTGAAGCGCCCGAGCCATCCGGGAACAACATTTCCGAGCGTCAGGCCTTTGATCAGATGGCACTGGCGGTGGATGTGGTGCCAAAACGTCAGCGCCAGCAGCGCCGTCTTGGCCCGGCCCGTGAGCCGATGCTGTACCCCTTTGAATTTGTGGGCACTGGCAGCGACTACGCCAAGATTTGGCTACCCCATCTGCTGCTGACTCTGCTCAGCCTGGGGCTGTGGTCGCCTTGGGCCAAGGTACGCTGTCAGCAGTATCTGCATGGTGCCACCCGGCTGGCGGGAGCGGCCTTTAGCTATTGCGGTTCGCCTTGGGCCATCGCCCGTAGCCGCTTGCTGTTGTTGATGGTGGTTGCAGCCTGCGCGGCCTGCTGGTGGTGGCCGGTGGCCGCAGTTCCTGTGGCCTTGCTGGTGTTGCCGTTACTGCCGTTGATGCTGCAGTCCGCCTTGCAGTTCAGGCTGACGGCCAGCAACTGGCGTGGTGGCCATTTTGATTTTGTCGGCAGTTACAGCAAGGCGTTTCAGGCGCTCTATGGTGCTGTGCTGGTCACTGTGCTCAGTGCTGGTCTGGCCCTGCCGCTGGCCTATCGCTGGCTGGCCCGCTATGCCATTAACCACGCTTCGTTAGGCGGCGATATCTTCCGCTGCCATCTGCGTCTGTCCAGTCTCTATTGGTTGGCTGGCAAGGTAGTGTTACTGGTGGGCTTTGGTCTGGCGGCCATTGCTGGGGTGGCGCTGCTCTTCCCTCATCAGGCGCCGTGGCTGCTGCTGCCGCTGGCACTGGTGGCTTACACCCTGTGGCGGGCCGGCAGCCGTAACCTGCTGCTCAACCAGAGTTCGCTCGACGACGCACGGCTGATTAGCAGTGTGACCAGTGCCAGCCTGCTGCTGCTCTATGTAAGCAACTTGTTTATGCTGGCGGTCACTGCCGGGCTGGCCTGGCCTTGGGTGGCAGTGCGCACCGCCCGCTATTACGCCAACCGCACCGAAATCGCCGCCACCGATCTGGATGGCTTTGTGATCAGCGGCCAGCGTTGAGCGGCGGCTCGGGACTAGGGGATATCAGGGATGATTCAGGGTTATTACTTTCCACATGGCAGTTCCCGTCGTGTGCTGGCACGCATCACGGTCGATGACTGCGGTTTTTGGCGCCTGCATGATGAGCAGGGTGTGCTACTGGCAGATGGCCGCTGGCAGCAGTTGCAGATCAGCCCGCGTTTGGGCTCCACGCCCCGTTTCCTGGATTTCGCTGATGGCAGCCGTTTCGAAACCGGCGACAACGATGCCGTTGATGGCCTGCAGCAATGTTGGCGGCAGGAGCGCGGCTACCACCTGTTGCATCGGCTGGAGAGTCACTGGCGACTGGCACTGGCCAGCGTGGTGGTGGTGGCTGTGGTCAGCTGGTGGTTTCTGACTATCGCTTTGCCCTATGCGGCCTCGCAGGTTGCGTTTGTGCTGCCGGCATCGGCACTTGATCGCAGCGCGGAGCTCTCCCTATCGGTGATGGAGCGGATCGCGCTCAATCCTTCAACCCTGGATGAGGCGCGCCAGCAGCAGTTACAGGGACTGCTGGCCCAGTTGCTGCCACAGTCTCCCGCCTATAACTACCGCTTGCTGCTGCGCGACGGCGGAGCCTTTGGGGCCAACGCCTTTGCCCTGCCGGACGGCACTATTGTCATGACGGATCAGCTGGTTGCCCTCGCCGATGATGATCGTCAGCTGAGCGCGGTGCTGGCGCATGAGATTGGCCATGTTGAAGCGCGCCATAGCCTGCGCCAAGTGTTGCAGGGCTCGGTGATCATGGTGATCGCGGCCCTGATGGCCGGTGATGCAACCGCCTTTGGCGATCTGGTGGGTGGGGTGCCGACCGCCGTCATGGACGCCAGTTACTCGCGAGATTTTGAGCGTGAGGCGGATCGCTATGCGCTGACGCTACTGGCCAGTCAGGGCGTCGACAGCGAGCATTTTGCGGTGCTGCTGGAGCGTCTGGCGGCCAGCCATGATCAAGCCGACGACACTGATGTTGATTACTTTTCGTCTCACCCACCGACGGCCGAACGGGTGGCGGCTGCACGGGCGTTTTAGTCGGCGGTCGTTCACAAATCCATCACATCTGTATGGCTATGGCCTGAAATACTTATTTACAATGGTCGCGCCCGCATGTGCGGGTTTCCTGTACGCAAAAGGATTTCCCAATGAGCGATAACGCCACGTCGCCCGCCGTTACGGCGGTGGCGAAGACCGAAGCCCCGACCCGAACTTTTACCTTCCGCTTCAGTGGCGATGGTGGAGAGTTTTTCAAAATCTGGATTGTCAATCTGCTGTTGACGGTGGTGACCCTGGGCATCTATTCAGCCTGGGCGACTGTCCGGACCTCTCAGTACTTTTATGGCCACACCAAGCTGGATCAGACCGGCTTCCAGTATCTGGCCAATCCGCTATCGATCCTGATCGGACGCGTGATCGCGGTTGCGATCTTTGGTCTGGTGATGCTGGCCGCCAGTTTCCAGCCGATGCTCTATGGGGTGCTGATGGTGCTGGCTATCCCGGCTGTGCCTTGGCTGATGGTGCGGGCGATGCGCTTTAACCTGCGTAATACCGCCTATCGCAATGTGCGTTTTGATTTCGTGGGCACTTATGGTGAGGCCGCCAAAGTTTTCCTGCTCTACTACCTCGGGGTCATCTTCAGCTTGGGTCTGGCCGGTCCTTGGTGGCTGCTGCAGACCAAGAAGTTCTTTATCAATAACGCCCGCTATGGCGACCATGCCTTTGATTGCAGCTGTCCGACCAAAGAGTTCTACATTCTGGCGTTGATCACACTGGGGGCGATGATCCCGGTGTTACTGGTGGCGATGTTGCTTGGCTGGATCCCGGTCATCGGTCAGATTGTGATTTTCCTCGCTTATCTGTCGATCTTCGCGCTGTGGCAGAGCTGGGTGCGCAACCTGCTGTTCAACCACACCCGCTTGGCCGGTGACGTGCAGTTATCCAGCAACGTGACCATGTTTGACCTGGCCATGCTTTACGCCATGAACGCCCTGCTGGTAGTCGTGACTCTGGGCATTGCCCTGCCGTGGGTCATGGTGCGCACCGCTAAGTTCTACGCCGAGCGAACCGCTGTTCAGGCGGCCGACCTTGACCGCTTCACTGCGTCGCAGAATCAGGTCGCCGGTAGCGCTATCGGCGATGAAGTTGCCGGCGTCTTTGCCCTGGAAGTGGGCATCTAACACCCAGCCACTGCGATCAGGCCTGCGGTGAGCGGACCTTTTCGGCGACGGCGTCAGCGGCATCTGCCCTGACGCCGTTTTAGTTCCAGTACGCCAGCCCGGTTGTTTCCGTACGGTGCGTTATTCAACGAGTAATGGCGCCATATCTGCGGGCGGAATTAGCTCCGGCAGCTCTGCTGTCAGTTCTTCAAACAGGACCTGATTGCGCTCGCGCAAAATCGCCAGCCGTCGCCAATGGCTGGGGCGCACTTCTACTAGTGGCCGCAGCGCTGCCACCACGGCCAGCCGCTCCCGTTCCGGCATCAGGATCAATCGCTCCAGTAGCATATCCATGGCGTCGCGGCGCAGTGGCGAGGCCTGTTCGCTGATGCCTGCGGCGGTGAGCGCCTCCAGCGTGGGCAGATCCAGGCTGTCGTTGATTGCCAGCAGTTGCAGCACTGAGTGCTCACCTTTGATGCGGTTCAGATCCACCCCGGCGGCTAACAGGTTCCGTGCGCCTTCGCCATCCAGCCATTGCAGCTGAGTGCTGATTGGGGTGAGGCCGGTGGCCTGGAGTGGTGCCAGTAATTGCGGGCTGTAGCGGCTGACCAGTTGCAGCAGCAGGCTAACATCCTGATCCTGAGTGACGTGGCGCAACAGTGGCTGGATCTCACCATCGAGCCCAGCCTGTTCCAGCAGCTGCAGCCAGCTGGCGAGTGGCTGGCCGCTGGCCAGGCTTTGATTGGCGCGTGGGCGCTGCAGGGCGGCACAGGTTTCTGCCGCCGCCGGGTCGATATCGGCGATGGCATCCAGCTGGTTCGGGTCCATACAGTCGAGCCCCTGCTCCTCCAACGGGGCAAAGCCTTGGCTGCGCAGTGACCAGTACCACTGGCGTTGTTGCTGCTCAAGCTGCTGGCGTCGTGGCTGGCACTGCTGCTCGCTGACAGCGAGCAACTCGCCCAGCTGATTCACTTCCGTGGTTATGGGTTGCAGCTGCTGGCGTAACAGGCTGGCGAGCTGCAGCTCTTCGGGTTGATAGTCGGATGGTGGCAGCCGCCGCTCTAGTCCAGGGGGAAGTGTGCTCGCGGCCAGTAGCTCGGGTCGAGGCGCACCGGGGAGCCACAATGGCAGCTGCAGCAACCCAGGCTCATTCGGGCTCAGGCTGTTGGCGATCCCCTGCTGTTGCCAGCTATGCAGTTGAGCGCTACTGGCCTGATCGGCCAGCAGTGCCAGATCGACCGCTGAGGGCAGGGGCCAGCGCCAGCTGGGCGGTTGGTCAAGCGGCCATTGACCAAGTACGGGCGCCCAGTCGCTGATCCCGGCTGGCGACAGCAGCAGCCGTTGAAAGCCGTCGGCCAACAGCAGCTGATCCGCCAGATGGTGGCCGAGCTCGGGGATCGCCGCGAACAGCGCCTGCCAGTGGCTGGCTGGCCAGCCATAAGCCATCTCTAAGGGTAAGCGCTGGCTGTCGCTGGCTTCCCACGCAACCTCAGCCATCAAGCGGGTCAGTAGGCTGGTGGGCAAGGCATCGGCATGGCGCAGCAGCAGATGCTTCACGCTCAGCCCTTGCTGCAGTGGTGTGTCGAGAAAGGCGCCAATACTGCCGTAGCCTGCAGGAATGGCGTTGCTGTCTTTGCGCAGGGCGCCGAGCCAGTCGAGCAGTTCCAGCTGGCGGCGCAG
>JAGOCY010000084.1 GCA_017998495.1 Corallincola sp. | reverse complement strand
GCAGGATATCCTCAAGTTCAAGGACTCCAAGCGCTATAAAGACCGGATCAGCGCCGCCCAGCGTGACTCGGGCGAGAAAGATGCGCTGGTGGCCATGCGCGGCAAGCTCAAGGGTATGCCGGTGGTGGCTTGTGCCTTTGAGTTCAGCTTTATGGGCGGCTCCATGGCCTCGGTGGTCGGTGCCCGTTTTGTGCGTGCCGTTGAGGCCGCGCTGGCCGACAACTGTGCCCTGATCTGCTTCTCTGCCAGTGGTGGTGCCCGTATGCAGGAAGCACTGTTCTCGCTGATGCAGATGGCCAAGACCAGCGCCGCGCTGGCCAAGCTGTCGCAGGCTGGTTTGCCCTATATTTCGGTGCTGACTGACCCGACCATGGGCGGGGTGTCGGCGTCGTTGGCGATGCTCGGCGATCTCAATGTGGCTGAGCCCAAGGCGCTGATCGGCTTTGCCGGCCCGCGCGTGATCGAACAGACGGTGCGCGAGAAGCTGCCGGAAGGGTTCCAGCGCAGTGAGTTTCTGGTTGAGCATGGCGCCGTGGATCTGATCGTTCACCGCCTGCAGATGCGCGACACCCTGGCCCGCATTGTGGCCAAATTGACCCGCCAGCCCAGCCCTGAGGGCGAATGAGTTGACCGCCCGCCTGCCAACCACCCTTAGTGGGTGGTTGGCTCATCTGGAACAGCTGCACAGTAGCGCCATCGATATGGGGTTGGCGCGGGTCGCTGCTGTGGCTGAACGGTTGCAACTGACCAAGCCGGCGCCAGTGGTGGTGCTGGTCGGCGGCACTAACGGCAAAGGCACCACCTGTGCCGCGCTGGAGCAGCTGCTGCAGGCCGCCGGTCAGCGTACGGCGGTCTATGCCTCGCCTCATCTGCTGCGCTACCACGAGCGGTTGCGCATCAACGGCCACGAACTTGACGATGCCGCCCACTGTGGGGCTTTTGCGGCTATTGAAGCGGCGCGCGCCGAGATCAGTCTGACCTATTTCGAATTTGGCACCCTGGCTGCACTGCAGCTGATCAAAGAGGCCGCGGTCGAGGTGGCCATCATCGAAGTGGGGCTGGGGGGTCGGCTGGATGCCACCAACATCGTTGATCCTGACCTGTCGATCATCACCACTGTCGATCTCGACCACCAGGCGTTCCTCGGCAACGACCGTGACAGCATCGGCTTCGAGAAAGCCGGCATTCTGCGTCCCGGCCGGCCGGCGGTGATCGGCGACAGCGAGCCGCCTGCGACCTTGCTGGCCCGCGCCGCTGAGTTGAACGTCGATGGTCGCTGGTTCGGTCGTGATTTCGCGCTTGAAACCGCGCCCGACCACTGGACCTTTATCAGCGGCGATCAGCAGCTGGCTCAGCTGCCGCGTCCGGCCATTCCGCTGGTGAACGCCGCAGTGGCGCTGCAGGCGCTGCTGTTGCTGGGATTGTTGCCGCCGCTGGCGGTGGTGCGCCAGGTGCTGGCCGGGCTGCGGCTCGCCGGCCGGTTACAGCAGCTTGGCACGGCGCCACTCAAACTGGTGGATGTGGCCCACAACCCCCACGCTGCCCGTTATCTGGCCACTGAACTGCAGCGCCTGGCGGCTGGCCGCCGCCTGCTGGCGGTGGTGGGGATGATGGCCGATAAAGATCTGGCCGGTGTCTTTACCCCCTTGCTGCCGCTGGTCAGCCAGTGGTGGCTGGTTGCTCCGGCCTTGCCCCGCGCGGCCACCACCGCGCAGCTTATGGCGGCCTTGCCGGCTGGGCTTGACGTTCACCAGGCGCCATCGGTGGCCGCGGGTTGGCAGCAGGCACTGGCCGCCGCCAGCGCCACAGATGTGGTAATCGGCTTCGGCTCTTTTTACACTGTCGCCGAAATTTTGCAGGCAGAGCAGGGCAACTGTGGCCACTAAACATACCAACCGTATTGTCGGCGCTCTGGCGTTGCTCGCCGTGGCGGTGATTGTGTTGCCGGAGTTGTTGACCGGTAAGCCCAAGCCAGTGCTGGAGCGTGGTGACGAGATCCCGCTGGCACCGGAGATGGCGGTGGTGGGTGAGGCCGAGCTGGCCGCCGCCAGCGGTGAGCTGGCGTCCGCCCAGCAGGCGTTGCCAGCCGAGACCAGCCGTATGAGCGAGGATGAGCTGCTGGCCACGCCATTGCAGGAAGGGCAGACCGGTAGCGCCACCGATGCGGCTGTCGGCCCGGTTGCCGCAGTAGCGCCTGAGGCCAAGGCGGACTCGGCAACCACAGCGCCAGCGACCGAGGTGGCCAAGGTGGCAGAGCCCAAGCCGCTGCCCGGTCACAGCGATGCGGCCTACAGCATTCAGCTCGGGGTATTCAGCAACGCTACCAATGTGGCGGCGCTGGTGGCCAAGTTGCGCAGCAACGGCTTCAAGGTTTATACCTCACCGGCTACACCGGTCAGCGGCAAGCCGACCCGGGTGCTGGTTGGCCCCAATACCCAGAAAGCGGCGCTGGAGTCCTATATTCCCCGCCTGCGTGAGCTGACCGGGTTGGATGGCCGCATCGTTACCTATGATCCACTGGCGCCTTGATCGGGGCTGTTGGCGCTGGCCTGCGCAGCCACCGTCAATTAGGCAAGGGGCGGTCCCTCTGCTAGAATGCGCGCCACCTGCCAAGGGGGCAAACGCTGCTTATGAACTGGGTTGATCTGACGATTCTGGGCGTCATTGCCGTATCGGCATTGGTCAGCCTGGTGCGTGGCTTTGTGCGTGAAGCCCTGTCGCTGGTGTCGTGGGTAGCGGCCTTTTTTGTCGCCTCCACCTTCTACAAAGATGTGTCGCCGCTGCTGGCTGACTATCTGCAGGACCCCTTCCTGCGTGATGGCGGCGCCATCCTGCTGCTGTTCATCCTCACCCTGATCATCGGTTCGCTGGTCAATTTCATTTTCGGCGTGCTGGTCGACAAGACCGGCCTCACCGGCACCGATCGGGTGCTCGGCATGGTGTTTGGCGCCCTGCGTGGCGTGCTGGTGGTGGCGGCGGTGCTCTTTGTGCTCGATGCCTTCACCACCCTCAACAGCACTGCGGCCTGGCAGCAGAGCATCCTTCTTCCGGAGTTCAAGGTGGTGATCACCTGGTTCTTCGAATACCTCAAGCAAAGTTCCACGCTGATTCAGTCAGCGGCTCAACCGTGAAAGGGTAACCAGTCGATGTGCGGCATTGTTGGCATTGTGGGGAAATCAGCGGTCAATCAGGCGATCTACGATGCCTTGTCCGTGTTGCAACACCGTGGCCAGGATGCGGCGGGGATCATGACCATCGACGAGCAGGACAAGTTTCGGCTACGCAAGGCCAATGGCTTGGCCCGCGATGTGTTTGAAAGCAAACATATGCACCGGCTGCAGGGCAACATCGGCATCGGCCATGTCCGTTATCCGACTGCTGGCAGCTCCAGTTCGGCTGAGGCCCAGCCGTTCTACGTCAACTCGCCGTTCGGCATTGCCTTGGCTCACAACGGCAATCTGGTCAATGCCGAAGAGTTGAGCGAGCAGGTGTTTCGTGAGGCCCGACGCCACGTCAACACCACCTCCGATTCCGAGGTGTTGCTCAACGCGCTGGCCCATGAACTGACCGAAGTGAAGCGCTGGGAGCTGCAGCCCTCTGATGTATTTGATGCGGTGGCCCGCCTGCATCGCAAAGCTAGCGGCGCCTATGCGGTGGTGGCGCTGATCATTGGTCATGGCCTGCTGGCCTTCCGCGATCCCAACGGCATCCGCCCGCTGGTGCTCGGTCGTCGCCACACCGATGACGGCCCGGAATATATGGTGGCCTCGGAAAGCGTCGCCCTCGATTGCGCCGGTTTTGATTTCCTGCGCGACATCGAGCCGGGCGAGGCGGTCTATATCACCCGTGATGGCCACCTCCATTCACGCCAGTGTGCCGAAGCCCCGCGCCTCTGCCCCTGCATCTTTGAATATGTCTATTTCGCGCGCCCGGATTCGACCCTCAACGGTATCTCTGTCTACTCTTCGCGGGTGCATATGGGCCAGCGGCTGGGTAAGAAGATCCTGCGTGAGTGGCAGGATCTGGCCATTGATGTGGTGATCCCGATCCCTGAAACCTCCAACGACATCGCCCTGCAGATCGCCTCTATCCTGGGCTTGCCCTACCGTCAGGGTTTTGTGAAGAACCGCTATATCGGCCGTACCTTCATCATGCCCGGCCAGCAGCAGCGCAAAAAATCGGTGCGCAGCAAGCTCAATGCCATTTCGGCCGAGTTCAAGGGCAAGCGGGTGCTGCTGGTGGACGATTCCATTGTCCGTGGCACCACCTCCAAGCAGATCATCGACATGGCCCGCGATGCCGGGGCTGCCAAGGTCTACTTCGCCTCTGCGGCGCCGGTGATCCGCTTCCCCAACGTTTACGGCATCGATATGCCGAGCGCCACCGAGTTGATCGGTCATGGTCGCGAGACTCAGCAGATCTGCGACGAGATAGGCGCCGACGGCCTGATCTTCCAGGATCTGCCGGATCTGATCGCGGCGGTGCGCGCTGAGAACCCGGCCATTGAGCAGTTTGAGTGCTCGGTGTTTGATGGTCTCTATGTCACTGGTGACGTCACCCAGAGCTACCTCGAGCATCTGGACCAGCTGCGTAACGATGATGCCAAGGCGGACAAGGAGTTCTTCCAGAACAGCTCCAACATGGAACTGCACAACGAAGGCCATCCTTAACCGCGATTGCCGGTGCAGACAGAACCCGCCGCAAGGCGGGTTCTGTCGTTATGAGCCGGGCGTCGGTGCGCTCTCGACCCGGTTACGCCCCAGATCCTTGGCCCGATAGAGGGCCAGGTCGGCGCGGGTAAAGAAGGAATGCTGGCCCTCATCGGCCAGGGCAGCGGCCACTCCAACGCTGATGGTCAATACGCCGTTGGGGTTGTCGCTATGGGGCATCTGTAGCTCAGTTACCGCCTGGCACAGCTGTTCGGCCAGTTGGCGGGCCGCGTCCAGCGTGCAGTTTTCAAGCAGCACCGCAAACTCCTCACCACCAATACGCGCGGGCAGATCGCTGGCCCGTGCCGCCGATTTGCACAGCACCCGGGCGACCTGCTTGAGTGCCGCATCGCCCAAGCTGTGGCCGTAATGGTCGTTGAAGGTCTTGAAGCGGTCGATGTCGAGGATGATCAGGCTGAGCGCTGTCTGATGGCGCCGGTGCTGGCGCAGGGCCAGATCGAGCCGCTGATCGAAGGCCCGCCGGTTGGCCATGCCGGTGAGCGGATCGGTCAGCGACAGCTGCTCCAACTCACGCATCTGCGCCTCGATCACCTCCAGCAGGGCATTGGCATGGGCCGCGACCCGGCCAATCTCATCCTGATGGCTGGCATTGAGGCGCAGTGACCAGTTACGTTCACGGCGCAGGGTGTTGAGCTCCTCCACCAGCCGCCGCAATCGCAACACCAGCAAGCGGTCGATGACAAACAGCAGGGCGCCGATCAGCAGCAGGCTAGCCAGCAGGGTGCGGGATTGGGCCTGATGGATGATCAGATTGCCGCGGGCGCTGATGGTGCGCTCCAGCGATAGCGCCAGCTCGGCAAACGGCTGGCCAAGAATGTCGCGCAGGGGAAAATGGAGCTGCAGCAGCTCGGGGCTACGGTCAATGGTGGTGGTGGCGCTACCAAACACCGGTGAGCTGAGCGTGGCGCTGGCAAGGGCGTCGGGGTTCGCGCTGCGAGGCTGTAGGTTGAGCTGAAACAGCAGCTGGCTCTCATCCTCAACGCGGGCCAGCAGCCGCTCGTCCAGCGGCCTGGCCAGCACTGCCACGCCGCGTGGTGGCAAGGTTACTGCGGTATCGCGTATCGGCATGCGGCAGCTGACATGGGGCTGCCCGGCCAGCACCACCACCGCGCATCGGGCATCATTGGCTCCCATGGGGGCGATGAGCGCACGGTAGATGGCGGAATCGGCTTTGGTCAGCTCGCTGCTCGCCAGAGCCTGACTGATGGCTGGCGTGGCGCCAATGGCATCCAGCAACTGGCCCTGATCATCGATGATCATGACCCAGGACAGATCAGACGGCCCCAGTACTGCGGGGCTGAGATTCTCGGCACGGAAAGTGGCATCAGGCCGCTGGGCATGGTCGTAGAGCGCCGTCCAGTGGGCCCAGCCGAGCAAGAGCTGGGCCAGCGACTGCACCTCGTTGTCCAAGGTTTTGACCAGTCGTGCCAGCTCCTTGTGCGCGGCCTCTTGCTCCAGTTCTGCGTAACTGGCGCTGATGGCGCGCTCGTTGAGCATCACGGTGACGCCAACGCCGATGCCAAACAGCAGCACTATGCCGATAACCAGACGGGCCAACAGGGTCATGCAGGGTCCTGAATGCTGCTGTGAGGGTGCCGGCACGGCGTCACTGCCGGCCAGACTGTACCTGCAGTATATGAAGGGTGTGGTGGTCAAACTGCGGCACGGCTCGCGCACCGTTTAAGCAATGGCTAATGCAGAGCGGGGCGGCCAATGACCGCCCCGCGAGGAACAGGCTTAGTGGGTGAAGACCGGACCAAGGCCCCAAGACCAGAGGATCACAGTGCCGGTCATCAGGCAGACCAGCAGTACCAGACCGCAGGTGACCAGTGAACTGGCGTAGATAAAAC
>JAGOCY010000083.1 GCA_017998495.1 Corallincola sp. | reverse complement strand
GCCCTAGGCAACCTTGCTCTGCTGCGGCGTGGCCGCAATCTCAGCATCGAAATGCAAGATGCGAGCGAAAGGCAAGTTGCAGGCTGCGCATGCGGCTGCCATGTAATGGCCTCAACACCAACAACAAGGCGGCCATCGGCCGCCTTGTTCATCTGCGCAGGCTAAGGCTGTAGCGGCAGCTTAGCCTGCGAGGCCGACGTAGACGTTCTGCACGTCATCATCGGCGTCGACTTTCTCGAGGAAGGCTTCGACTTCGGCGCGGTCGGCGTCCGACAGAGTTACCGGGTTTTTCGGCTGGTAGCCGAGCTTGGCGCTGTTCACGGTAAAGCCGAAATCGGGCAGGGCACGGCTGACGGCATCGAGATCGGTCGGGTCGGTGAAGAACAGCACTTCGCCGTCCTCGCCAATTTCCAAGTCCTGGGCGCCGGCTTCGATGGCGGCTTCTTCGGCGTTGATGCCCGGCTTGCTGGCGGTAGCTTCGATCATGCCGACGTAGTTGAAGTCCCAGCTGACCGAGCCGGAGCTGCCGAGCTGGCCGTTACGGAAGGCCAGACGGATGTTGGAGGCGGTGCGGTTTTTGTTGTCGGTCAGACACTCGACGATCACCGGCACCTGATGGGGGGCGAAGCCCTCGTAGGTCACCAGTTCGTAGTTCACCACTTCATCCAGCAGGCCGGCGCCTTTTTTGATGGCGCGCTCGACGGTGTCGCGCGGCATCGAGGCTTTGCGCGCCTGCTCAACCGCCATGCGCAGCCGTGAGTTAAGGGTCGGATCAGCACCGGAGCGGGCCGCGACCATCAGTTCGCGGGCCAGTTTGGTGAAGATTTTGCCTTTGGCGTTTGCCGCTTCGGTACGGCCTTTGGCCTTCCATTGTGCGCCCATGATGGCTCTCTCGTATTTGGCTGAAGGTTCGATGGGGGCAGGGCCGCACAAGGTCCCGCCCAAAAAAGCCCGCGCAGTATAAAGGCTCAGCCCCGTCAGACGCAGCCACTGCGCCCTAACTTGTGCGCTGGCGCAGAGGCGGCTTAGTGGCCCAGCCCCTTGGTGGCGTCTTTGGCGTTGATCAGCTCAATCTTGTAGCCATCGGGGTCTTCGACAAAGGCGATGACGGTGGTGCCGCCTTTGACCGGGCCGGCCTCGCGCGTCACTTTGCCGCCAGCGGCCTTGATTGCCGCGCAGGCGGCATAGGCATCGGCCACTTCAATGGCGATATGGCCATAGGCATTGCCCAGCTCGTAGCTGTCGACGCCCCAGTTGTAGGTCAGCTCGATCACCGCCTGTTCGCTCTCGTCGGCAAAGCCGACGAAGGCCAGAGTGTATTTGTACTCGGGGTTGTCGTGGCGGCGCAGCAGGCGCATGCCCAGGACATTGGTGTAGAAGGCGATGCTGCGGTCGAGGTCGCCGACGCGGAGCATGGTGTGAAGGACGCGCATAGGGATCTCCTGGAGCTGGTGGGCACCCTCAGGTGCGGTTGGTCTTCTCTTTGAAATCGCACAGCGGGGCAATGATGCAGGCGCCGCATTTGGGGTTGCGGGCGGTGCAGGTGTAGCGCCCGTGCAGGATCAGCCAGTGGTGGACATCCAGCTTGAATTCGGCCGGCACCACTTTCAGCAGCTTCTCTTCAACCGCTTCCACCGTTTTGCCGGGGGCGAAGCCGGTGCGGTTGCTGACCCGGAAAATATGGGTATCGACGGCGATGGTCGGCCAGCCGAAGGCGGTATTGAGCACCACATTGGCGGTCTTGCGGCCGACGCCGGGCAGGGCTTCCAGCGCTTCGCGGCTCTCTGGCACCTCACCGCCGTGCTGATCGATAAGGATGCGGCAGGCCTTGATGATGTTGTCGGCCTTGCTGTTAAACAGGCCGATGGTCTTGATGTAGTGCTTGAGACCATCGACGCCAAGGTCGTAGATCGCTTGGGCGCTGTTGGCCACGGCAAAGAGTTTGGCGGTGGCCTTGTTAACCCCGACATCGGTGGCCTGGGCGGAGAGGATCACCGCGATCAGCAGCTCGAACGGGCTGCTGTAGTTGAGTTCGGTGGTGGGTTTGGGGTTGGCCTCGCGCAGGGTTTCGAGGATCACCCGGCGCTTATGCTGGTTCACGTTCGCCCTCGCTGCTGCCGCTGACGGTGGTCACCCGCGCCCGCACTGGCTTGGCCACCGCCACCGGCTGGGCCCGGGCTTTGAGGCGGGCGTCGATGGCGTTTTTCAGCGCCACCAGCAGCCCCAGGCCGATAAAGGCGCCGGGGGCGAGAATGGCCAGCAGAAAATGTTCACCGCCAGCGCCGATATGTAGGGTCCAGTTGCTGGCGATCGGCCCAAACAGCAGGGCGGCGCCATCAAACAGGGTGCCCTGGCCCAGCAGTTCGCGCAGGGCACCGAGCAGGGTGAGGACGAGGGCAAAGCCGCCGCCCATCATCAGCCCGTCGACCACGCCATCGACCACCGGGTTTTTGGAGGCAAAGGCCTCGGCGCGGCCAATGATGATGCAGTTAGTGACAATCAACGCCACAAAGATACCGAGGTTCTGATAGAGCCCTGGGGTAAAGGCCTGCATCAGCAGCTCGACACAGCTAACCAGCGAGGCGATCAGCAATACAAATACCGGAATGCGGATCTCGTTGCTGATCCAGCGCCGGGTGAGGGCGATGACGAGGTTGGAGCTCATCAGTACCGCCATGGTGGCCAGCCCCATGCCCAGGCCGTTGACCAAGCTGTTGGAGACCGCCAGCAGCGGGCACAGGCCAAGCAGCTGCACCAGTGCCGGGTTGCTGTGCCACAGCCCGTTGAGGGCGATAGTGCGCCAGTTGCTGGTCATGGCTGGTCTCCACAGTCGGGCTGGCGGTTGGCCAGCAGCGGGGCCTGTTCGGCGTGGTAACGCAGGGCGTTGGCCACCGCGCCCACCACCGCGCGTGGGGTGATGGTGGCGCCGGTGAACTGGTCAAAATCGCCGCCATCTTTCTTAACCGCAAAGCGCGGGTCCGGATCGCGCTCAAGGCGGCGGCCGACAAAGCTGTCGAGCCAGCTGCTGCGCCGCCGTTCGATCTTGTCACCGAGGCCCGGCGTTTCTTTATGACCCAGCACTTCCACCCCGGTCAGCACCCCATCGCGGTCGATGGCCACCAGCAGCTCAATGCTGCCGCTATAGCCATCGGGGGCAGTGACCTGCAGGGCGATGGCGCTGGTCAGCTGTTCTTTGCGGGCGATAAAGGCCTGATGGTCACCTGGCCCTAGCCGGGGGTCGGCGGCCAGCTGGACGCAGCTAGCGGCCAGATCGTTGTCATAGCTGCCAGCCGGCAGCAGCCGGGTCAGGCTGGCGTATTGCTGGGCGCGCTTGGCGTCGGCGATCCGCTCTTTGGTGAGCTGATGGGTGAGGGCGATGAGGCCGGTGGTGGCGATGGCGAACAGGGTCAGCAACAGGCCGTTGCGGCCGGCACTACGCAGCATGGTCATCTCCCGTCGGGCGGTGGCCGAAGGTGCGGGGCTGGGTGTAATGGTCAATCAGCGGCACGCACAGGTTGGCCAGCAGCACGGCAAAGGCCACAGCATCGGCATAGCCGCCATGGCGGCGGATCACGAACAGCAACACGCCAATGATGGCGCCATAAATGAGCCGACCCCGTACCGTGGTACTGGCGGACACGGGATCGGTGGCGATAAAGAAGGCGCCGAGCATGGTGGCGCCGCTGAGCAGGTAGAACAGGGCGCCGGGAGCGGTGTCGCCATTAAGCCACTGATCGCCCAGTGCCAGCACGCTGAGGCTGAGCAGCATGGCCAGCGGGATCTGCCAGCGGATGGTGGCGCGCGCCAGCAACCACAGGCCACCAGCCAGATAGGCGAGGTTGACCCACACTGCATTGATGCCACCCCAGATGCTGCCAACCCCAGCGGCGCGCGCTTCATCCACGGTCAGACCACGGCCGAGGGCGGTGCGCATCGCATCCAGCGCGGTGGCGCCGGTGCTGCCATCCACCAGGGTGCGCAGCTGTTGCACGCTAAAGCCGTCGCGGTCGTAGCCGGTAAAGATCAGCGCCAGTGCATCCAGCAGGTCAATCGGGTGCTGCTGATCGCTGATGGCCGGGGTCCAGCTGGTCATCGATAGCGGGAAGGAGACCAGCAGCGCGACATAGGCGACCATCGCCGGGTTAAACAGGTTATTGCCGAGGCCGCCATAGAGCTGCTTGGCGACGACAATGGCGATAAACACGCCGATCACCGTGATCCACCACGGCAGGTACGGGGGGATGGCGATGGCCAGCAGCAGAGCGGTGAGTAGGGCGCTGCTGTCAGCCAGGGTACGGCTCACCGGCCGGCCGCGCAGCCGCAGAAACCCGGCCTCAAACAGCAGGGCACCGCTGATGGCGAGCAGGATCTGGATCAATATCCCCCAGCCGAATAGCCAACTCTGCACGGCAATGCCGGGTAGCAGCGCATAGCAAACGCTGCGCATCAGCTGGCCGGTGGTCTGGCGCTGGCGCTGGTGGGGTGAGACGCGGACGCTCAGGCTCATGTCGGATCCTTGGATTGGCTTTCGTCGCCGCTCTGCGCACTGCCCCGGCGCTCGGCCTGACGCGCCTTAGCCCGGGCCACGGCAGCAGCAATGGCGGCTTTCTTGCTGTCGATGCTGGCATCGGCAGCCGGTTGCTCTGCCTGATGGTGCTCCGGCGCCAGCGCTGCCAACTCGGCATCGCGCTCGGCGGCATGGGCTTTGGCGCGGGCCACAGCGGCGGCAATGGCGGCTTTTTTGCTGTCGAGACTGGAGGCGGCCGGCGCGACGCTGACCGCAGGGGTAGCCTTGGGCTGGCTGGCACTAACCGTTGGCGTGGCTGCCTCGGCAGGGCTGGTGATTTGGGGCTCGCGGGTTGCCGCGCTTGCTTGTGCTGCTGCGGCTTGTTGCGCTTTGGCCCTGGCGCGGGCGATAGCGACCGCCGCAGCGGCCTTGGCGTCGCTGGCTACGCTTGGCGCTGGCGGTTCGCTCGCCTGTGCTGCGGTTTCACTGACCGGGATTGCGGCTGGCGCGCCAGCAGCCTGCTGGGCTTTAGCCTTGGCGCGGGCGATGGCGGCGGCCGCGGCGGCCTTGGCGTCGCTGGCATCGCTTGGCGCTGGCGGTTCGCTCGCCTGTGCTGCGGTTTCACTGACCGGGGTTGCGGCGGGCGCGCCAGCGGCCTGCTGGGCTTTAGCCTTGGCGCGGGCGATGGCGGCGGCCGCGGCGGCTTTGGCGTCGCTGGTTGGTGCCGCTGTCGTTTGCGTTGCTGCCACTGGCGCCGTGCTCTGCTCGGCCTGACGGGCTTCACGCTCGGCCTTGCGGCGGGCCCGTTCGGCCATCACCGCGCTGTTATCGGGCTGGGCCTCGGTACTGGCTGACAGCGCTGGCTCAGCTGGGGCCGGGGCTGGCTCGGCGCTGTGCTGGGGGCGGGCCTGGGCGCGGGCGAGGGCGGGGGCGACGGCTGCCTTGGCGGCGTCATCGCTGCTGCTGGTCTGCTGGCGCGGCTGCTGGGCCTGCTGGTGGCGAGCTTCGCGCTCCTGCTTTTCCCGCTCCAGCCGTTGCTGGCGGGCTTCAAAGCGCTCGCGCGCCTGCTCCGCTTTGCGAACCTCCTCATCGGCGGCGCGGATCTCGGCTTTGGCCACCCGGTAGTGGTGAACCAGCGGAATAGCCGACGGGCAGACGTAGGCGCAGGCGCCACACTCGATGCAGTCGAACAGGTGGTACTCGCGCGCCTTGTCGTGATTCTTGCTGCTGCTGTGCCAAAACAGCTGCTGTGGCAGCAGTTGCGCCGGGCAGACCTCGGCACAGGCACCGCAGCGGATACAGGGCTGGGCATCGCTGCCATCGGCCAGCTCGCCACGGGCCGGGGCCAGGATGCAGTTGCTGATCTTGACCACCGGGATCTCGGTGTGGGGCAGGGCAAAGCCCATCATCGGCCCGCCCATGATCACCTGGGCATTGCGATAGGGCTTCCAGCCCACATGGGTGAGCAGATGACCCACCTGGGTGCCCAGTGGTACCCAGTAGTTACCGGGCTGGGCAATGGCGCCACCACAGAGGGTGACCAGCCGCTCGATCAGTGGTTCACCGTCATCGAGAGCGCGTTTGATGGCAAAAGCGGTGCCGACGTTCTGTATCAGGATGCCGATGTCGGCGGGATAGCCGCCACTGGGCACCTCGCGGCCAGTGAGCAGCTGCACCAGCTGGCGTTCGCCGCCGGAGGGGTATTTGGTTGGCACCATGCGCAGCTGGTAGGGGCGCTCGCCGAGCGCGGCGCGCAGGGCAGTAGCGGCCTCGGGCTTATTGTCTTCAACCGCGATCAACACCAGCTTGGGCTGGGCAATGTGGGCAAGAATATCGACACCACGCAGGATCTCGCTGGCGTGGTGGCGCATCAGCGCGTCGTCGCAGCTGATATAGGGTTCGCACTCGACGCCGTTGATGATCAGCAGCTCGGCACCATGGCTGAGGGCCAGCTTACGGGCGGTAGGGAAGCCGGCGCCGCCAAGGCCGGCGATACCGGCCGCAGCGATGGCATCGAGCAGCGGCCGCCGCTCCAGGGTCAGTGGGTCCTGGCTCAGGCCGCGATGGGGGTACCAC
>JAGOCY010000082.1 GCA_017998495.1 Corallincola sp. | reverse complement strand
CCAGCTGCTGTTAAGCGACTCAGAAGGTATGACGGCGGTGAGCGCCAAAGGTGAGTTGGGGGTCGGCCACCGCTACCAGATGGAGCACGCTCGGCGTCGGCCACAACAGCGCCGGCACCGCCAACGAGAAGGTGACGGTGTTGGCCTGATAGAAGCCGGCATCGCCCCAGCCGATCTCCAGCCAGCCGCTGGTGCCGAAACGCTGGGCCAGTGCCGGTTGCTCGGCCACCAGCAAGGCAGTGGGGATGAGCACGCCGGTATGCCAGCCGTGGGTGACCACATGAATAGGGGCCACCACCCCTGAGCGTTCAGGGGCGGTGGTGCAAGCCGCCAGCAGCGCGATGGCCAGCGCCGCCAGCCAAGGCTTAGCGGCCGGCGTCACCACGCAGCGACT
Source organism: Corallincola sp. (assembly GCA_017998495.1). Classification (GTDB taxonomy): domain Bacteria; phylum Pseudomonadota; class Gammaproteobacteria; order Enterobacterales; family Neiellaceae; genus RGIG665. The sequence continues at coordinate 6,244 of JAGOCY010000082.1, read as the reverse complement.
CGGCCAGCTCATCGGGGGTGATGACGATGCCTTCATCGCCATCGTTAGGGAACACCGCCAGCAGGGTGCCGTCGCGGGTCAGACCCGCCACCCAGCGGCTGATAAACACCTCCAGGCTGATTGGCCGGGCGGTGCAGTCGGCCCAGTCGCCGTTGGCAAAGTCGGCAGCAAAATCGGCATCGGGCCACAGCGGCAGGCATTCGTCGCCATCGCAGCTCATCACCACCCAGTCATCGCCATTGGCCAGGCTCCACAGACTGCCGCTGGCCGTCACCTCATCGACAAAGAGATCAAAGCGCTCGCCCGCCGGCAAACGGTTGATGGCGGCGCGGGCGGCCGCGGAACGGGTGTTGGTCATGGGGCGACTCCTTGAATTGGGCGTCGCCAGCATAACCGTTGCGCCAGTCTGCCGCCGCGATCTTTCTCTCGCCCCTTAGATGCCGGGATCGGTTGGGGCCGACGGCAGGGGCTGCCAGTCGTCCAGCAACTGGTTAAAGGTGTCTAGCGGCAGCGGTCGCGCAAACAGATAGCCTTGGGCCGCCGGGCAGCCCTGCTCAGCCAGCCACTGGCGCTGGGCCTCGTTCTCCACCCCTTCGGCGGTGACCGCCAGCCCCAGGTTGTTGCCCATGGCCAGAATAGTGCGGGCGATGACGCAGCTGCCGTGATCATGGGGCAGATCGGTGACGAAGCTGCGGTCGATCTTGAGCCGATCCACCGCCAGCCCTTTGAGGGTACTCAGGCAGCTGTAACCGGTGCCAAAGTCGTCAATGGCCAGCGCCACTCCCAGTTCACGCAACCGTTGCAACAGCAAGGGGATCTCCTCGCCGCTCTGCAGGATGCTCTCGGTCAGCTCCAGCTCCAGCTGGTCGGCAGCCAGGCCACTGGCGGCCAGGGCCGCGCCAACCTGCAGGCTGAAATCGCTGTGGCGACACTGACGTACCGACACATTCACCGCCACTGTCAACCGCCGGCCAGCCTGCGTTGGCCAACTGGCGGCATCCCGACAGGCGCGGTGCAGCACCCACAGGCCAATCGGCTCGATCAGGCCGGTGGTTTCTGCCACCGGAATAAAGCGATCCGGCGGGATCAACCCCAGTTGTGGATGGCGCCAGCGCAGCAGCGCCTCAGCGCCGATCAGGGCGCCGCTGGCCAGCTCGATCAGTGGCTGGTAGTGCAGTTCAAACTGTTCCAGCTCCAGCGCCCGGCGCAGCCCCTGCTCCAGAAACAGCCGCTCCTCGGCGCGGCGGGCCATGCCGGCATCGAAAAAGGCGAAGCGGTTACGGCCGCTGGCCTTGGCGTGATACATGGCGCTGTCGGCAGCCTTGAGCAACGGATCGGCATCATCACCGTCATGGGGAAAGAGGGCGATGCCGACGCTGGCCGCTACTTGCACCGCTTCGCTGCCCAGCTGCACCGGCTCGGCCACTGCCGTCAGCACCTTGAGCGCCAGCGAGGCACAGCGCTGCGGATCGGTCATCTCGGCCAGCAGCATCACAAACTCATCGCCGCCCAACCGCGACAGGGTATCGCTGCGGCGCACGGTGCTGTGGAGGCGGGCGGCAATCACCTTGAGCAGCTCATCGCCGCTGTTGTGGCCGAGGGTGTCGTTGATCACCTTGAAGTCATCGAGATCGATAAACATCAGGGCAAATCCGCGCTGCTGACGGCGGGCGTGATAGATCAGCTGGCCAATGCGCTCGTTGAACAGCAGCCGGTTAGGTAACCCGGTGAGCGGGTCGTGGTGGGCCAGATAGTCGAGTTGAGCCTCGGCCCGGCGCACCGCCGACAGATCGGAGATGGCGAACACCACATGGCTGACTGCGCCGCTCTCATCCACTACCAGGCTCACCTGCTCCCAGCCGGGAAAGGGCTCGCCGGTGGCACGGCGGCACATCACCTCACCCTGCCACTGGCGTTTGGGGGCATCGAGCAGGCGCTGGTAGAAGGCTTCGCCGTGAGGGCGCAAATGGAGCACCCGATCCGGGTCCTGACCGAGCAGGGCGCCGGTCGGCAGGCCGGTGATCAGATGAAAGGCGCCGTTGGCCGACAAGATGGTGCGGCTGGCATCGGTGATGATGATCCCCTCGGCGGTGGTTTCAAACACCACGCTGGCCTGACGCAAGCGCTCCTCGGCTTCGCGCCTTTCGGTCACATCCTTGATCACCCCCACCACCCGCAGGTCGTCGCCATGAGGGCGCATAAAGGGGCGGGCATGCACCTCCAGCCAGCCGTTGCCGCCATCGCTGCGGGTGGCACGAAAGCAGCCGCTCAATGAACCGCTGGCCAGCAGCGCCTGCAGCACCTGCGGTCGCTCGCTGGCGGCGATACGGCCGAGCAGGGTGTCAACGCCGCCATTCACCACCTCGGGGGGCGCGCCGAAGATCCCCTCCACCGGGCCAACGGCGGAGAAACGATCATCATCGCGCCGCCACTCCCACACCCCCATGTCGGCGGTATCCAGCGCGAAGCGCAGCCGTTCTTCGCTGTGCTCAACGGTCATTTCGGCGCGACGCCGGGCCAGGGCCATACCCAGGGTGGCCATCAGCTCGCGGGTATCGCAGGGCTTGACCAGATAGCCGTAGGCCTCGGTGCCTTGAGCGCGACGCACCACATCCTCCTCGGCATAGGCGGTGAGAAACACCACCGGCACATGGTGACGGCGCAGCAATTCGGCGGCGATGGTGATGCCATCGACGTCCCCCTCCAGGTGGATATCCATCAACACAATGCTCGGGCTGTGCTCACTGGCCAGGGCCAGCGCCTGATCGCCGTTGGCCGCCACCCCCACCACCTCATAGCCTGCCGCCCGCAGCCGCTGGCTGAGATCAAGGGCGAAGATGCGCTCATCTTCCACCACCATGATGCGGTTGCTGCTCATGCGCTCACCTCCTCGGCGGCCAGCTGAAAGTGCAGCGCCACCCGCGTGCCCCCCTCGGCCAGCGCCTCAATAGCCAGCCGCCCATGCAGCTGCTCGGCCAGCAGGTGCATCAGCTGCACCCCCAGAGTGTCTCCCGCCATCACCCGCGCCAGATCGCGAATGCCAACGCCGTTATCCTCCACCATCACCGCCACCTGGTTATCGTTACGCACCAGTCGCACCACCACCGCTCCGGGCCGCTGATCGGGAAACGCATGCTTGAAGGCGTTGGTGACCGCCTCGGCCACCACCAAGCCACACGGCACCGCTTGTTGCAGATCCACCAGCACCTGCTGCTCGGTACCCAGGCAATCAAAGCCGATCTGGCGCACCTGGCTGGCAAACAGCTCGCGCAGCAGGCTGCCCAGCCGCTGGCAGTAAACTCCCAGATCCAGCCGCGACAGATCGTGATGCTCATAGATCAGCTGATGGATCAGTGACATCGCCCGCACCCGGCTCTGGCTCTCCATCAGCGCCTGGCGGATCTCGCCGCTGGCCCGCCCAGCCTGCAGGTTGAGCAGGCTGGAGATCACCTGCAGGTTATTTTTGACCCGGTGGTGAACTTCGTTGAGCAGCACGGTTTTTTCATGCAGCGCCGTCTCCAGCCGCTGCTGAGCCGCCTTGCGCGCGCTGATATCGACCACCGCCGCCAACACCCAGCGGTGCTCGGCACTGGTCAGCGGGTTGAGGCCAATCTCCACCGGGAAGGTGCTGCCGTCCTGACGCAGGGCATAGAGCTCGCGCCCCTTGCCCATCTCCCGCTTCGACGGCTGGGCCATAAAGCCTTGGCGCAACTGATGATGGTGGTGGCGGGCGGATGCCGGCACCAGTGCCTCCACCGGCATGCCGATCAGCTGCTCGCGCTGATAGCCAAACAGCTGCTCGGCCAGGGCGTTGACCAAGGCGATACGGCCACTCTCATCCACCATCAGTAGCGCATTGGGGGTCGATTCCACCACATCCAGCGCCAGCGATTCCGGGGTTTGCTGGCCGTTATCATCGGCACTGGGGCTGATGGTCAGCAACAGTTGTGGCGGCTCGCTCGCCGCTGCCACCAGTGGCTGTAAACTCACCTCAACCGCCACTGGCGGTTGAGCGCCGAAATGGCAGGTCCAACGCCGGCGCTGACGCTGGCCAGTCGCAGCGGCAGCCAGCAGCGGCAACCAGTGGAGGCTGCTGACCTCATCGGTCGCTAATCCTGGCTGCTGCCACAACGGCAGCGCCGTCTGCCAGTTATGGCCCTGCGGCCAGCTATCGCCCTGATGCCACAAGCGCGGCCGGCCATCCACTTCAACAATCGCCACCAGCAGATAGAGCCGTGCCAGCAGCAGCTGTCCCAGCCACTGGCTGTCTGCATTCCCCATGGCGGCGGGCCCGGCGCCATTCGTTACCCCGGTCATTGCCATTCCCTGCCTGTCTCTTAACGTCCTGCTTACATTTGAACCTAGCCCCAAGTTGTCGATCACGCCAATCAAATGCAATGCCTTCTCATCTCTATCTCCTTTGGGATAAGGCCAACCGGCATAACAGCTGCCAGCGGTCACCGCCTCTGGCATCATGGCAACCCCTTGTCACCATCAAGATCCGCCATGAAGCCGCTGCTTTATCTGCTGCCCCTGTTGCTTGTCGGCTGCTCACCCGCCGACCCCTTTGACCAGGCCTATGACCAGATCACCACCGACGGCCTTGCCGCCCACATTAAGGTGCTGGCCAGCGACGACTTTGGCGGCCGCGCCCCAGCCAGCGCCGGCGAAGAGAAAACGCTGAGCTACCTAGAGCAGGAGCTGCGCGCTCTCGGCTTTGAACCCGGCAATGGCAGCAGCTTTCGCCAGCCGGTGATGCTGCACAGCATTACCCCGGCACCGGCGGATCTCTTTATCGATGACGAGCGCTACGCCTACGACAAGGATCAGGTGACCATCAGCCACCAGTTCAAAGATCACGTGGCCCTGACCGAGGCCGAGCTGGTGTTTGTCGGCTATGGCATCAACGCCCCGGAACTGAACTGGAACGACTACGCCGGCCTGGATGTGAAAGGCAAGGTGGTGGTGGTGCTGGTCAACGACCCCGATTTCGAGAACCCGGCCAGCCAGCAGTTTGGAGGCAAGGCGATGACCTACTACGGCCGCTGGACCTACAAATATGAAGAGGCAGCCCGCCAGGGCGCTGCCGGCGCCCTGATCGTGCATGAGGATGAGCCAGCCTCTTACGGCTGGAATGTGGTGGTCAACGGCCGCAACGGGCCGCAGCTGGGGCGCCCGCGCCAGCCCACTGAACCTCTGCTGCAGGTGGAAGGCTGGCTGACCCGGGCCGCCGCCGAGCGTCTGTTTGAGCAGGCACGCCAGAACTTCACCGATCTCAAGGCGCGGGCCATGCAGGGGCCCACCGCCCTGCCGCTGGGGCTGAGCGCCAGCATCGATCTGCAAAACGAGCTGGCCACCACCGTCAGCTCCAATCTGGTGGCCACCCTGCCGGGGCGCGAGCGACCCGAGGAGCGGATCATCTACACCGCCCACTGGGACCATCTGGGCACCAAGGATGGGCTGATCTACAACGGCGCCCTGGATAACGCCAGCGGCACTGCCGGCCTGCTGCAGATCGCCCGCGCCTTCGCTAGCCTGCCCGAGCGGCCGGCGCGCTCGGTCACCCTGATCGCCACCACCGCCGAAGAGCAGGGGCTGATCGGTTCAGAGCATTACGCCGCCGAGCCGATCTACCCGCTGGCCAAAACCGTGGCGGTGTTCAACATGGACAGCCTCAACGTGCTCGGCCGGGTCAAGGAGCTGACCGTGGTGGGGCTGGGCAAGTCACAGGTGGAAGACTACCTGGCCCGCGCCGCCGAGCGTCAGGGGCGGGTGCTGGCCGCCGAAAGCCGGCCGGAGCGTGGCGGCTATTTCCGTTCCGACCACTTTCCCTTCGCCCTCAAAGGGGTGCCGGCGGTCTATGCCGGTGGCGGGGTGACCCCGGTGGACGAGCGCACCGCCAAGTACCGGGCCCTGATGGAGAAGCATGTGGCCAGCTGCTACCACGAGGCCTGCGACAAGTTCCGCGACGACTGGGATCTGTCGGGTGCCGTTGAAGATCTGCAGCTGCTGTTTGATGCCGGTTACCAGCTGGTGACCAGCAACGACTGGCCGCAGTGGTCCGCCAGCGCCGAGTTCAAGCGGCCGTGAGCGGTCAACTATGGCTGGCGCCAATGGAGGGGGTGGTGGATGCGCCGGTGCGCGATCTGCTCACCCGCCTTGGCGGTATCGATCTCTGTGTCACCGAGTTTGTGCGGGTGGTGGATAACCTGCTGCCGCCCAAGGTCTACCACCGCCTCTGCCC
>JAGOCY010000081.1 GCA_017998495.1 Corallincola sp. | reverse complement strand
GAGATCAAGGCCGCTGTCGACCATATGCTGTCGGCGCTCTGAGCGTCGCCCGCTGCACAGCACAAGCCGCCCATCGGGCGGCTTGTCTGTTTCAGGCCACTGTTAGTGGCTGAGCGTGGCAGCTTGCTGACGATAGCCGGCCGCTTCAGTGGCACGGCCGGCGCGCTCACAGAGCGCCGCCACAAACTCCAACCGTGGCCGTGACTCTCCACGGCTCTTGAGCAGGCGCTTGGCCTCAAGGATCAGCTGTTCGGCTGGCAATCCGGGCAGTTCCGCGATCACCGCCAGCAAGCGTTCGTTGCCGCCGGTGCGTAACGCATCCACCAACAACCCAAGCCCGCGCTCATCGCCAGCGGCCACCAAGGGGGCGGCCGCCGCTACCATCAGCTCTGGTGCCTTGCGTTGGGCGCGGGGCAAGCGGCGGTAGTGGCGCCATAGCGCATCGATCCCCTGTTGCTGCCCTAGCTGCTGCAGCTGGCCAGCCTGTAGGCGGTAGAGCTGGGCGCTGGCATCAGCCTTGTCGACATAGCCCAGTTTGCGCAGCTGCGGCAGCAGCTGTTCGACCTCAGACCACTGCTGCTGGCGCTCGGCCAGCTCATAACGCAACTGCAGCCAGCTGGCGTCAGCAGGTGCGCGGCACTGCTCCAGCAGCCGTGCTGCCTCATCCAGCTGGCCCTGATCCAGGGCAATACGGGCCAGAACCAAGGCGGCCAGCGGTTGCTGCTCGTCAACAGTCGCCAACAACCGCCGCCCATCCTGCTCATGGCCCAGGCGCAAGGCGCAATCCACCGCCAACAAACGGCTGCTGAGTTTGGGTGATTGCTCCGCCGCCGCCTTCAGCGCCGGCCAGGCGCCACGGGCATCACCTGCCAACAGGCGCATGATCCCCTCCTGCTCCATGCTCTTGAGCCGACGCTGGCGGCGCCGCTGGCGCGCCCCACCCGCCCACAGCGGCAGCCGCCACAGGCGGCGGCATAACTGGGCAACCAGACCCGCGGCCAACACCGCGATCACGAGCAGCAACAGCAGGCTGATCACCGTCATCTCAATGCGATAACCGGCGACTTTAACCAGCACATAACCGCTATGCCCCGCCACCAACGGACCAACGATCAGGCCCGCCAGCACCACCAGCAGCAACAGGATCAAGCGGCTCATGGGGCAGCTCCGTCACTGGCCGTGGCAGCAAGCACCAGGCTGACCTCCAGTCGCTCCGGCAACTTCAGGCGCAGCGGCAGCTCGGCAAGCGCGTCCAGCTCACCAAGGGCCGCCGCTACCTCGGGCGAGCGTTTATCCATGTAGCGGTTGAGCCAGTCACGCAGATCGGCGAGAGCAGCATCATAGGGCGCCTGTTGCCGCTGCTGCAGGGCTAGCTGGGCACGCTGCAGGCCAAGACGCAGGTTTTCGCGCAGCCAATAGGCCTGATCCGGCAGCAGTAACGGGGCGCTGCTATCATCGCGCTGGATACGGAAGAAGGCCGCGCTTAGCTGCTGCCAGTTGCTGGCCAGATCAGCCGAGGCTGGCCGCTCGGCTTCAACCGCCAGCAAGCCGTCACCCGTCAGTGGCCAGCCATCCACCTGCTGCTGCAACCCCGCCAGACGTAGGCGGGCACCATCGAAATCAGGCTGCGGTAGGGCTCGCAGGGCGCTGAGATCGCGCGCCAGTGCGGCACGCACATCCAACACACGCGCCCCGTCAATGGTGCTGAGCAGCCGGTCAGCGTCGCTAAGCAGGGCAATGGCACTGGCAACATCCTGCTCATACCACAGACGGCGGTTGGCCAGCCGCGCCAGATAGGCCACTTCGGTTAACTGCCACTGCTGTTGCTGCGGTAACTTGAGGGTGGTGATCGCCTCTGCCTGAGCGGCTAGATCACGCTGCAGCCGGGCATTGGCCTCATCACGTCGTCCCTGCTCTTTGGCCAGGGCCAGCTCCATTTTCTGCAGATCTACGCCACGCTGGTTGAGCCCGGCACGCAGCTCGGCCAGTTGCGCTTCCAGCCCGCGCTGCTGTGCCTGCTGCTGTTGCCACAGCCACCAGCCACCGCTCCCTGCGGCGGCGGCGACCAATAGCAATCCCAGCGCCAACGGCCACACCGGCCGGGCCGCAACCGGCGCCGCGGCCGCCACAGGCGATGAGGGCACTGGCAAGGGTTGGGCGCTGGTGACTGCAGGCTGCTCGCTATCGCTCATCAGATTCTCCGTATTCAGAACTAGGGCAAGGCGTTAACCAACGCCTGATCGTCAGCGCCATCAGCCACTGAGACCCTGATGGCCCCCAGACGTTCACTGACACAGGCCGCCAGCCGCTGACTGGCGACCAGCCAGTGGCAGCTGGCCAACCACTGCTGTCGTCGATTGTTGGAATGGGTCAGTAAAATGTCCAGCGCTTCGCTGCTGGTCAGGATCAGGGTGTCGACGCCGTCACTCTGCCACTGCGCCAGCTGCTCCGCTGAGGGCGCCAGGGGCAGCCGCCGGTAGCAGCATAGTTCGGTCAGCTCAAAATCGCGCTGACGCAGGCTATCGGCAATCAGGGTTCGGCCGCGTTCGCCGCGTAGCAGCAAAGCACGGCGACCCCGGCCCTGCTGGCACGCCGCCAACGCCAATACCCCATCGCTGTCAGCCACGGCCGGGAACTGCCACTGGCCGCAGCCAGCGGCGGCCAGGGTCGCAGCCGTGGTAGCGCCAACGGCAATACGAATGGCGGGCGGCCAGGGGGGCGGCGCCGCTGTCGCCACCCAGGGCAGCAGCGCTGGACTCACCGCCAGCAACAGATCGTCGCTGGCCAGCCGCGCCAGCGCGGTAGCCAGTTGTGGCAAGTCGTGGCCAGCGGCAAAGGCCATCAGTGGCGCCAGCGTGGCGCGCCAGCCGCGCTGACGCAGCGCTTCGGCCAGCGCCTCGCCACGCCCGGCTGGGCGCAGGATCAGGGCATGGCCACGCCTTGTCACTCGCTGACCCCGGCGGCGGCCAGCAACGGCCCAGCCCCTGCTGCCAGCAACTGCTCTGCCACGCTCACGCCCAGCGTCAGCGCCTCAGTACGCGCGGCTCGCCCTTCAGCGCGGATCAGGGTGGAGCCATCCACCGCGCCGACCAGCGCCCGCAACCATAGCTGATCGCCCTGCAGCTCGGCGTAGGCGGCAATCGGCACCTGGCAGCCACCGTGCAGGCGATGGTTGAGAGCACGCTCGGCCGCAACCCGGTCCTGGCTGTCGCCACAGGCCAACGGCGCCAGCAGCGCCAGGGTCGTCTGGTCGTTGCTGCGGCACTCGATACCAATAGCGCCCTGCCCGACCGCCGGCAGCGACTGCTCAGGCGGCAGCAGCTGGCGGATACGGGCGGTCAGCTGCAGGCGGCGCAAACCGGCGGCGGCGAGGATGATGCCGTCAAACTCGCCACCATCGAGTTTGGCCAGGCGGGTGCCGACGTTACCGCGCAGGCTGCTGATCTGCAGATCAGGGCGACGGGCGGCGAGCTGGCACTGACGGCGTAAACTGGCGGTACCCACCCGAGCCCCTACTGGCAACTCGTCAATAGTGCCGTAGCTGTTGCTGACCCAGGCATCGAGGGGATCTTCACGCTGCAGCATCACGGCCAGTGCCAAGCCTGGCGGAAAGGCCATAGGCACATCCTTCATCGAATGCACGGCGATATCGGCTTCGCCACTGAGCAACGCCTCTTCCAGCTCTTTGACGAACAACCCCTTACCACCAATGCGGGCCAGTGGCGTATCCAGGATCTTGTCACCGCGAGTGACCATGGGCACCAGCTCAACGCGCAAGCCGGGGTGGAGAGCGGTCAGACGGGCGGCCACATGTTCGGCCTGCCACAGGGCCAGTGGACTGCGGCGGGTGGCGATGCGCAACAACGAGGGTGAAGAGGACATGAGGGCTCCAGCATGGCGACTGCGGGTCGCCATGCTAGCACAAGCTCAGGGCTTGGCCGCCCTCAGGGGGTCAGAGGGGCGGCCGGCACCGCCACCTGCCAGCGACTTTCAGCGAGCACAGCGCCCTGGCTGTCCACCAGCTGCACCTTCCAGTCGCCACCACTTAGCTCATCCAATACATGGCGGGACCAGGTGCGCCAGCGAATGGCACCCACCTCAATGGTGCGCTCCTTGACCAGGGTACCGTTGTGATACCAGCGATGGCTCACGCGCTTGCCGTTCAGATCGCGCAGCTCGGTGAAATAAAAGAGCGCCGTTGGCGCCTGCAGCTGCAGGGGGCTGCTGGTGTCGATCACCGCTACCGGCTCACGCTCGGCGATGTTGGCCGCCAGCAAGGCTCGGGCAACCGTGGGGGTGGCTTGGGTGCTGTCAGCCTGCGGCTGGCTACCGAGGGCGGCAGCCAACTGCTCGCTGCTCACCGGCTGCGGCGGCTGTGCGGCCGCCGACTCAATAGTGACCGCCATCGTCTCGGGCTGCGCCGCGGTAACAGCGACAGGCTCCGCTGCCTGGGTCTCTGACGCCGCTGCGGGAACCTCAGGTTCAGCCGCTTCGACAGCCAGAGGCTGGGATGGTGCCAGCACCTCACTGACGGCGGCCGCTGGCGGCTCCGCCACTGCTGGCGCAGCCGTCTCAGTGACCACCTCTGCAGTGGGCTCAAGCGCTATCGCCTCGGCGCTGTCGGTCACCGGACTCGGGCTGCTGGCCGTGGTGATGGCCACGGCTGGCGTCGGCGCGGCCGCGCCCTGGTCTGCGCTCAACAGCGGTGACCACTGCTGCACCAGCTGCGGCTGGAGATAGAGGGTCGCCCCGACCGCCATCAGCAGCACCAGCAACAGCCAGGGCCAACGGCGACGTCGCGGTTTGTGAAAGAGAGGGCGGGAAAACCCGTGGTCCTGTTGCAGCTGAATTCGGACTGTCAGGCGCGGAGCGCTCATGGCGGGGACACACGTGGCGACATCAAAGGTGAGGCATTATGCCGTGGTTTATGCGGCTGTGGGATACGTAACGGCATGTTTCAAGGTTTACCCCCTTGACACTTATTGTTAGCATGCTCACATTTTAAGCGTCCCTGTGATCTGCGCGGTAACCGATGGCCCAAGTTCATGAGCAGTGAGGCAGCGTTGATCCCCGATTCGGCCTGCAGCGACCCGCTGGCCGAACTGGTGACGGCGGTGCTCCGCTACAACGCGCTGCGTATCTCTCGCGCCGAAGCGATCATGGCGCCGGTGGGCCGTCGCATTTTCGGTCTGCTGCCGACCCTGCTCCATTACAACCATCCCGACTTGCCCGGTTACCTGTCGCCAGACACCCCCTGCGGCATCGCCTCTTTCCATGCCTCGTCGGCCCAAACCGCGCTGCTGGACGAACTGCTGCACGCCCGCGGCTCAGTATCCGCCGCCTGGCTGCGTGATCCATCACGCTGCGACATTATCGGCATCTATTCGATGGGCAGTACCGCATCCATCGGTCAGTGCTGCAGCAGCGACCTCGACATCTGGGTCTGCCACAGCGGTGCCCTCGGCGGGCCACCGCTGGAGAAGCTGAGGGCCAAATGCGACGCCATCAGCCGCTGGAGCAAGCAACAGGGGTTGGACCTGAACTTCTTTCTGGTCAACGTTGATCAGTTCCGCTGTGGTGCCCGTCAGGCCCTGACTCACGATAACTGCGGCAGCGCCCAGCAGTGGCTGCTGCTCGACGAGTTCTACCGCAGTTCGCTCTGTCTGGCTGGCAAGCAGATGGTATGGTGGCTGGTGGCGGTCGGCGACGAGGAGCGTTACGACGCCAGCGTGGCCCAGCTGTTTGCCAGTGGCCGCATTAGCCGTAATGACTGGATCGATCTGGGCGGCTTCCAGCGGGTGCCCGCCGAGGAGTACTTCGGCGCCACCCTGTGGCAGCTCTACAAAGGGATCGACTCACCGTACAAGGCGGTGCTCAAGACGTTGCTGCTCGAAGCCTACTCCGCCGATTATCCCCACACCCGCATGCTCAGCAGCGAGCTCAAGGCCGCACTGCATCAGGGTGAGACCGATCTGCTGCAGCTCGACCCCTATTACGGCATGCTGCGCCGCGTCTCCAGTTATCTGCAGCACAGCGGTGACTTCGCCCGCCTCGATCTGGCTCGCCGCTGCTTCTATCTCAAAACCTGCGAGAAGCTCAGCGACCCCACCCTTGGGCCGGGTGACTGGCGTCATGCCGGACTCCGCCGGCTGATCGAGCAGTGGCACTGGGATGAGGACAAGCTGCGCCATCTTGACCGCCGCGATCAGTGGAAAGTGGAGCAGGTGCGGGTGGCCTACAAAGAGTTGCTCGATACCCAGCTGCTGTCGTTCCGCAAGCTGATCGAGTTTGCCCGCCGCAACCAGATCACCGAGTCAATCAACGCCGAAGATATCAGCGTGCTGTCGCGCAAGCTGTACGCCGCCTTTGAGCCTCAGACCAGCAAGATCACCCGCATCAATCCGCAGATCTCGCCTGATCTGCATGAGCCGGAGATCGCCCTGATTGAGGTGCCACGCGGCCGCAGCAACAGCGCCGGCTGGTATCTTTACAAGCAGCCGCTGGTGGCCAGCCGGTTGCTGGGGGCGGCGCCACAAAAGCATGCCGCCACCCTGGCCCAACTGATCTGCTGGGCCCACTTCAGCGGCGTGCTGACCGACGACAGTGAGCTCTACCTCTATGCCCAGGAAAGCGAGCTGAGCATCCGCACCCTGCATC
>JAGOCY010000080.1 GCA_017998495.1 Corallincola sp. | reverse complement strand
TCGGTGCGTCTGCCCGATGAGCGCATCGGCGAGCTGATGGTGTTCAAATCCTATGACCATGTCAGTTATGCCTTGGTGATGCGTGCCGACAAGCCGGCAACCGCACTGGATATCGTCACCAACCCCTGATCACGGACGTTACGGGTGGGCCATGGATCGGCTGCACATCACCTTATTGCGTTGTCTGTTGCTGCCCCGCTTTGGCGGGGCAGCTTTTCTCCGTCTCCATCAACGCTGGCCTGCTGAGCATTGGGCCACGGCCTCAGTCACCGATCTGGTCGACCATGGCTGGCCGTTGGAACTGGCCCAAGCTTTTGCGGCAGTTGAGCCGCCGTTGGCTTTGGTCGATAACTGGCTGGCGGGTGGCGTCAGGCGCAGCCTGCTGGCGCTGACCGACGACCATTATCCCTGGCTGCTTCGTCACATCCCGTCACCGCCACTGCTGCTGTTTGTTGATGGTGACTTGGGTCATTTAAGCCGTCCGCAGCTGGCCATAGTGGGCAGTCGGCAACCGGCGCCTGCGGCAGCCAGCTGGCTGCGTCAGCAACTGCCGGCACTGGCGGCAGCGGGTCTGGCCATTACCTCCGGCTTGGCGCGGGGCATTGATGGCGTGGCCCATGAGGCCGCCTTGGCCAGCGGCGCCCCCACCATCGCCGTGATGGGAACCGGCCCCGATATCATCTACCCCGCAGTGCACCGACGGCTGGCGGCGGCCATCGTCGAGCAGGGGGCGCTGGTCAGTGAGTTTCTGCCGGGCACACGCGCCAACACCGACCATTTTCCGCGCCGCAACCGCATCATCAGTGGCTTGGCGCGTGGGGTGCTGGTGGTCGCTGCCGCTGAGCGCTCTGGTTCGCTGATCACGGCGCGTATGGCTGCCGAGCAGGGACGTGATGTGTTCGCGGTGCCGGGGGCGCCGGGTAATCCATTGGCGACTGGCTGCAATCGATTAATTCAGGAGGGGGCTAAACTCGTTGCCCATGCGGACGATATAACAGATGAGTGGGGGCTGTCGCCAAGCCCGCAGGGCACTGCCAGCCAGCCGAGAACGGCGTTGCCAATCCCCGGTTTGTTGGATAGTGTTGGAGATGAGCCGACACCTGTCGATCTCATCGCCGCTCGTAGCGGCATGGCGATTGCCAAGGTGCTCGAGGGGTTATTGGAACTTGAACTGTGCGGTGCCATTGCCGCAGTACCCGGTGGGTTTCAGCGACTGAGGAGGACTGATCATGTTTGATATCCTCATGTACCTGTTCGAGAACTACATCCACAGCGATGTAGAAGCGCTGGTCGACCAGGACGAACTCACCGCCGAGTTGAGTCGTGCCGGTTTCCACAAAGAAGAGATCTACAAGGCTCTGTCGTGGATGGAGCGCCTTGCCGATCTGCAGGAAAGTGACGCCAAACCCTACCTGATGAGCGATAACCACCCGTCAACACGGTTCTTTACCGCTGACGAGATGGCCCGCCTCGATGTCGAATGCCGCGGCTTCCTGCTGTTCCTTGAGCAGATCAAGGTGCTCGACAGCCATACCCGCGAGATGGTGATCGACCGGGTGATGGAACTTGAGATCGAGGAGTTCAGCCTCGATGACCTCAAGTGGGTGGTGCTGATGGTGCTGTTCAACGTGCCGGGTCGCGAGGGGGCTTATTCGCAGATGGAAGATCTGCTGTTTGAAGTCGCCGATGGCTATCTGCACTGAGTCATGAGCGGGATCGACTCCGACCTCTTTCCCGCCCACCAGCAACAACCGGAGCCCTGCCCCCAGTGCGGGGCGCCGCTGTTGATCCGGCGCAGCAAGGCCGGTTTGTTCTTCGGGTGCAGCAGTTACCCCCAGTGCGATTACCGCAAGCCGTTGGCCAGTCAGGACCATCAGGTGATCAAAACCCTCGATGCTGCCTGTCCTGAATGTGGCCAGCCGCTGGCGGTGCGTCAGGGGCGCTTCGGACTGTTCATCGCCTGTAGTGGTTATCCGCTTTGCCACTACCACACCAGCCCGGCCGAAAGCAGCGACGGCGGCCAGCCCTGTCCGCTCTGTGCCGAGGGCCGCCTGGTCAGCCGTATCAGTCGCTATGGTAAAAAGTTTTGGAGCTGTAACCGCTACCCCGATTGCAGCGCCAGCCTCAAGGGGGAGCCGCTGGCTGGTCCTTGCCCGCGCTGCGCTGCCCCGACGCTGGAGAGCCGCCGCCAGGGTGGCAAACAGCGTCCAGCCTGCATCCGTCCCGGATGCGGCTATCTGGGTGAACCTCTATAATCCGCCGCACGTTCGCAGCCGGAGTAGCAGCCATGGTCCCTGTTGATGAAGCACTGAATGCCGCCGTAACTGCGGTGCGCGCAGGTGGCGTGATCGTCTATGCCACCGAGGGGGTGCTGGGCCTGGGCTGTGATCCACACTGCTTAGCCGCCGTGGAGCGCATCCTTACCATCAAGCAACGGGATCCGGCCAAAGGGCTGATTCTGATCGCTGCCGATTACAGTCAACTGCTGCCCTGGGTTGATGATGACGCTATTGCCATTGAGCAGCGAGCGGCGGTGTTTGGCCGCTGGCCCGGTGCCGTCACCTGGCTGCTGCCCGTGCGGACGGAGGTCTCACGGCTGCTGCGCGGCGATTTCGCAACTATTGCGGTGCGCGTCACCAACCATCCCCAGGTGGTAGCGCTCTGTCGCCAACTGGGCCACCCGCTGGTCTCCACCAGTGCCAATATTGGCGGTGAGCCAGCCCCCGCCAGTTTTGCCGAGCTTGACCCGCGCGTGGCGGCGGCGGCCGATTATTGCCTGATCGGTGAGACTCTGGGCCGCCGTGGCCCCAGCACTATTTTGCGGCTGGATGGGGTGGCGATTCGCGAGGGTGGCCCATGAGTATTGACGTGGCGGCGGTAAAGAACTGGCTGCTGCAGTTGCAGGATCAGATCTGTGCGTCGCTCAGTGCTGCCGATGGCGCCGGCGATTTTGCCGAGGATTGCTGGCAGCGGCCGGAGGGTGGCGGCGGCCGCACTCGCGTACTAATGGGCGGTGCCCTGTTTGAACAGGCAGGAGTCAACTTTTCCCATGTGCAGGGCGGGGCGTTACCCGCCAGCGCCACTGCCGCCCGGCCGCAACTAGCTGGTGCGGCCTTTGAGGCGATGGGGGTATCGCTGGTGGTTCATCCCCACAGCCCCTATCTGCCCACCTCGCACGCCAATGTCCGCTTCTTTATTGCCACGCCGGCTGAGGGTGAACCAGTCTGGTGGTTTGGCGGCGGTTTCGACCTCACCCCCTACTATCCTTTCGCTGAAGATGTGGTGCACTGGCATCAGGTGGCGGAGCAGGCCTGTCGCCCCTTTGGCGCTGAGATTTACAGTGAGTTCAAACAGTGGTGCGATCGCTATTTCCACCTGCGTCATCGCGATGAGGCGCGTGGGGTGGGCGGGCTGTTCTTCGATGACCTAAATCGCTGGTCGTTTGACCGCTGCTTCGCCCTGACCCGGGCGGTGGGTGAGGCTTACCTCGCCGCCTACCTGCCGATCCTTGAACGACGCCGGGGGCTGGCCTGGGGTGAGGTGGAACGCCAGTTCCAGCTTTATCGCCGTGGCCGCTATGTGGAGTTCAATCTGGTTTATGACCGTGGCACCCTGTTTGGTCTGCAGAGCGGTGGCCGCACCGAGTCGATTCTGATGTCACTGCCGCCGCTGGTACGCTGGCAATATGGCTATCAGCCGGCCGCTGACAGCCGTGAAGCCCAGCTTGGTCGCTACCTGCAGCCGCGTGACTGGCTGGCGGATGTCAGCGATCTGCCCTACTGAAACAACAAGCCCCGCACTGGCGGGGCTTGGTCGTCATCAATCGTCGAAATCGTCGCCGCCACTGTCGTCGGCAAAGCTCACCTCTTCACCTGCGGCCTGCTTGGATTTGCCGAACAGGGTGTAGAACTTCTTGTTGGTGGTGCGCTTGATGTACTTGATCCACACCTTTTCGATGGCGGTGGTCGCTTCGATCTCACCACGGGCAACGCCGACAAACTGGCTCTCTTCCGCCGAGGCCGGTTGCTGCATGCCTTCAGCCAGGGCGCGCAGGGCGGCACCATGTTTTTCCAGCAGTGCTGCTTCGGCGGTGGTGAAGTCGCCGCTGCGGGCAAAACCGCGCGGGTAGTTCTTGTCGTCGTAGAATTTCTTGGCAGCCTTGAAGCTTTCGTTTGCCATCCGCGTGCACTCTCCCCAGGGCTCAACATCGATCTCGGGCCCGGCTAGGCCGAGCCGCCGCATTAAATAGCGGCTTGCCCCCGTTGCGTAAACCAAAAAAAACTTCATATAGTGAGCAAAATTTTTTAACGGAGTGGCAATGGACAGCGATCTGCTGCGCACCTTTCTGACTGTGCAGCGTACCCGCCACTTTGCGCAAGCGGCCGAACAGCTCTATCTCACCCCGTCGGCGGTCAGTTTTCGTATTCGCCAACTGGAGGCGGAGTTAGGCGTTAGCCTGTTCCACCGCCGCCGCAGCAATATCCAGCTCACCGCTGCTGGTGAGCGATTGGTGGCCCACGCTGAGGCCTTGCTGGCTGCCTGGCAGCAGGCTCGGCAGGCGGTGGGCGGAGTGGCGGCCAGCCATTGGCGCCTGAGCTTGGTTGCTCCCCCGTTCTGGCCGCAGCTGCTGGTGGGCAGCGGCAGTGACCTGCTGGCCCTGGCGCAGCAGCAGTCACTCACCATCGATTGGCTGCCTCCTCAGCCGGCCGCGCAACGAGCATTGCGTGAAGGGCGCGTCGATCTGGTGATCACTGCTGATGCCGAGGACGATGCAGGTTTAACCGCTCTACCCTTGGCTCGCCTCGACTGGCAATGGTATGGCCAGCATGTCAATCTGCCCCACATATATATAGCGGGCGCCATGAGCGCATGGTTGCCAGCTGACCGGCACGCTTGTGGTTGGCGCGGCCTGCCCCTTAGCGCAACCTTGGCGCTGGTGGCCGCAGGTAAGGCAGCTGCCTTGTTGCCAACCGCGCTGGTTGCTGCAGAGATGGCGTCGCTACAGCTGCTGCAATTGCCAGGAGAGAGTCAGCAGTGGCGAGCCCTGTGGCGCTCGGATCATGAGCAGGCCGCATGGCTGGCCACGGCGGCTGACCTGCTGCGTCCGGTTGATTTTTAAACTTCCCGTCAAGGATTTGATATGCAGCGCTTCGCGGTGTTCGGAAACCCTATTGCTCACTCCAAGTCGCCATTTATCCATGGCCTGTTTGCCCGCCAGACCGGCATTGAGCTGGATTATCAGGCGTTGCTCGCCCCGCTTGATGGCTTTGCTGCCGCGCTCGACCAGTTCTGGCAGGGCGGTGGGCGCGGTGCCAATGTCACTCTGCCGTTCAAGGAGCAGGCCTTTGCCCTAGCGGACCGCTTGAGCGAGCGGGCGCGAGCGGCGGGCGCGGTCAACACCCTGATGCGCGAGGACAATGGCCAGATCCTCGGTGACAACACTGACGGTGCCGGGTTGGTGGGTGATCTGCTGGCCAATCAGGTACCGCTCACGGATAAGCGGGTGGTGATTATCGGCGCCGGTGGTGCGGTGCGTGGGGTGGTGCTGCCTCTGCTACGCCAAGGGGTCGCCAGCATCCATATTGCCAATCGTACCGCCAGCAAGGCGGAGACACTGGCTGCCCTCTTTGCGGGCGAGGGACGGGTCAGCGGCGGCGGGCTGGAATCGCTAGCCGCCGAGCCGGTTGACCTGCTGATCAATGGCAGCTCCGCCAGCCTGCACGGCGAAGTGCCGCCGCTACCGGCTGCGCTGGTGGGGGCCGATAGTGTGGCCTATGACATGGCCTACGGCCGTGGCCCCACCGCCTTTATGCAGTGGGCCACGAAGGCGGGCGCCGGCTTGTGCCTGGACGGACTGGGCATGTTGGTGGGCCAAGCCGCCGAGAGCTTTGCCCTGTGGCATGGCGTCCGGCCGGGCACCGGTCAGGTGCTGCGCGAGCTGCGCCGCAACCTGGCGGCCTAAGCTTGGGGCTCGGCCAGATACTCATCTTTAAGCACGACATAGTTAAGTGCGGACTGGGTCAGAAAGGCTCGCTCCGCCTCGGTCAGCGGGCGCGCCTCAACCGCAGGTGCGCCGCGATAGAGATAGCCGGAACGTAGCCGCTTGCCGGGCGAGACCAGACTGCCCGCCGCCAGCAATACCTCATCCTCAATAACGGCGCCGTCGAGCACGATGGCGCCCATGCCGATCAGCACCCGGTTACCGATGGTGCAGCCATGCAGCATCGCCTTGTGGCCGACGGTGACATCATCACCAATGATCAGTGGCCAACCCGCGGGCGGATTGCCGGCGTGGCGGGTCACATGCAGCACACTACCATCCTGGATATTGGTGCGGGCGCCGATGCGAATGTGGTTGACGTCACCACGGGCAGCAACCAGCGGCCAGACGCTACTGTCATCGCCTAATTGAATGTCGCCGACCAGTTGCGCCGACGGATCGATATAAGTGCGAGCCCCGCATTGCGGAAAAAATGAGCGATATGAACGTAGCATCGACAGCTCCTGTTGCTATTTTCGTCAGCTTAATCAATTTTCGCGAAATTGGTCACAAAGGCTTTGACAGTAGCATCGCCCTCGCTAGAATGCGCCCCACTTCGACGGGCTAGCCGAGAGGCGCCAGGGGGAAGGGTTGTGAGAGGCGAAATAGCCGCTTGACAACGAGGTTAGCGACAGTAGAATGCGCGCCTCACGACGAAGCGCTGATGCGACTTCCTCGGTTCTTTAACAAGATGGACAGGCAATCTGTGTGGGTGCTTGTAGTGAA
>JAGOCY010000079.1 GCA_017998495.1 Corallincola sp. | reverse complement strand
GCCTTGATCACGTAGCCGTTACGCAGCCGCACTTCGCCGCCCAGCACCAGCCGTTTGAAATGCTTGTTGGCCTCTTCGCGGAAATCCTCACGCTCGATCCACAGCTCGCGGCCGAAGGGCAGGGTACGGCTGCCCAGCTCGGGTTTGTTCGGGTGGCGTGGCGATTCAATCTGTTCCAGCACGCCGGTCGGGTAGTTGTCGATCACTACCTTGACCGGATCGAGCACCGCCATGGCCCGTGGCGCTGATTCATTCAGCTCATCACGGATGCAGCTTTCTAGCGCGGCCATTTCGACCACATTGTCCTGCTTGGTGACGCCGATACGGCGACAAAACTCGCGTATCGCACTCGGGGTGTAACCACGACGACGCAGACCGGCGATGGTCGGCATGCGCGGGTCGTCCCAACCGCTGACGAAGCCTTCCTGAACCAGGGTGTTGAGCTTGCGCTTGCTCATCACCGTGTATTCGAGGTTAAGGCGCGAAAACTCGTACTGACGCGGATGGCAGGAGATGCTGATGTTATCCAGCACCCAGTCGTAGAGGGCGCGGTTATCCTGAAACTCCAGGGTGCACAGCGAGTGAGTGATCCCTTCCAGGGCATCGCTGATGCAGTGGGTGAAGTCGTACATCGGGTAGATGCACCACTTGGTGCCAGTCTGATGGTGTTCGGCAAACTTGATACGGTAGAGCACCGGATCACGCATGCAGATGATCGGCGAGGCCATGTCGATTTTGGCACGCAGACAGCACTCGCCCTCCTTGAACTGGCCGTCGCGCATCTGCTGGAACAGTTCCAGATTGCGGGCCACGGGTGTGTCGCGGTGGGGGCTGTTACGGCCGGCTTGGGTGAGGGTGCCGCGATACTCACGCATCTGCTCGGCGTTCAGGAAATCGACGTAAGCCAGCCCTTTCTCAATGAGCTCGACGGCATAGCCATAGAGTTGATCGAAATAGTCTGAGGAGTAACGCACGGCGCCATCCCAGGTAAAGCCCAGCCAGCGTACGTCGCGCTGAATGGATTCGACGTAATGCTGCTCTTCCTTCTCCGGGTTAGTGTCATCAAAGCGCAGATTGCAGCTGCCCTGATAGTCTTCGGCGATGCCGAAGTTGAGGCAGATCGACTTGGCATGGCCGATGTGCAGGTAGCCGTTGGGCTCGGGCGGGAAGCGGGTGTGCACTGTGCTGTGGGTGCCATCGGCGAGGTCGCGGTCGATGATCTGACGGACGAAGTTGGAGGCGGGCGTCTTGGCCGGCTCAGACATAAAAACTCCTCAGTGGGGGCGTGAGCCCCCGGAATGCAGATTCAGCGCTTCTTATGGTCGCAGTCAGCTTTGCTGCAGTGACCATAGAGGTAGAGGCTATGGTTGGTCAGGGTGATGCCGTGACGCTCAGCAATGTCGTGCTGACGCTCCTCGATCACATCGTCGCTGAATTCGATTACATGGCCGCAATCGAGACAGACCAGATGGTCGTGATGGTGGTTGGGGGTGAGCTCGAACACCGACTTACCACTATCGAAATGGTGGCGGCTGACCAGCCCGGCGTCGTCGAACTGGTTGAGCACCCGGTAGACGGTGGCCAGGCCGATCTCCTCGCCCTGATCGAGCAGTTTTTTGTAGAGATCCTCGGCACTGCTGTGCTGGTTCTCAGGCTGCTTGAGCAGCGCCAGAATCTTGGTGCGCGGCAGCGTGACCTTGAGGCCAGCTTTGCGCAGGGGATTGGTTTCATCGGCCATGGGGTGCCTCTTCCAGGGGTTTCAGGCCAGCAGTTCTGCCAGCCCCATCTCATCAATGATCTGTTTGACCCAGCGGTCAACCCGTTGCTCGGTCAGTTCGGGCTGACGATCTTCATCAATGCCAAGGCCAATGAAGGTGTTGTCGTCGACCAGCGCCTTCGATGCTTCAAACTGGTAGCCGGCAGTTGGCCAGTGGCCAACGATGGTGGCGCCACGCGGCTCGATCAGATCGCGCAGGGTGCCCATGGCATCGAGGAAGTACTCGGCATAATCCTCTTGATCACCGCAGCCAAAGATGCCGACGATGCGATCGGCAAAGTCGACTTTCTGCAGCTCCGGGAAGAAGTCATCCCAGTCACACTGAGATTCGCCGTAGTACCAGGTGGGGATACCGAGCAGCAGGAAATTGTACTTTTCGATGTCGGCGCGACTGGCCTTGGCGATGTCGTACAGGTCGGCATTCTTGGCGCCGAGTTTCTTCTGGATCTGCTTGGCGATCGCCTCGGTGTTACCGGTGTCGCTGCCGAAAAAGATACCTACCACAGCCATAGCTCTGTTCCGATCTCGTGCGGGGTCATTGGATTAGCGCTGCATTATACAAGGCAAGGCGGTTTCGCGCACCGCCATCAGCCGCCATGTTCCCAGCTGTACTGGATAATGCCCTTGACGATAAAGCCGGCGCAGCCAAGGAACAGCACCAGCCACACCACATAACGGCCAAAGCGCGGCACCGCCGCGCGGTTAAGCACATCGCGAATGGCGAGGCCAATGAACAGGAACAACACGGCAATGCCGAGGTTGAACATCAGGGTTTCCAGTTGTTCAAAATCATCCACGAGGTCGTGCTCCGTCGTTATACCGATACGCCTTCGAGAAAGCGCTGGACCATGGCGTTGAACAGCCTGGGCTTCTCAACATGGACCCAGTGACCCGCTTCGGCGATCTCGCGCAGCTGGGCATTGGGGAAAGCGTGCAGCGTCTGCATGCGATGCTCAGGCAGGATAAAGTCGGACTGGCCCCCGCGCACAAACAAGGTGGTGCCAGTGAAGGGCAGGGGGCCGCTCGGTGCCTTGAGCAGCTGCGGATACTGCTGACGAATGGCGGCGTAGCCGATGCGCCACACCAACCCCTCTCCCTCGTCGTCAGGCACCAGGTTTTTGAGCAGGAACTGGCGCAATTCGGCGGTCTCCAGTTCGCTGGCGAGAATGGCGTCAGCTGCCTTGCGATTGGCAATAGGCAGGGCCTTGGCCAGTTGGTCGAGGGCGCGGAACACCATTTGATGGTGTGCTGAGTAGGTGACCGGAGCGATATCGACCACCACCAGCTTGCTGACCCGTTTGGCATGTTGCAGCGCCAGCTGCATCGCCACCTTGCCGCCCATGGAGTGGCCGATCACGCTGGCGCGGCCAATACCGAGTTCGGCCATGGTTTCGACCACATCCTGGGCCATCAGCGGGTAGGTCATCAGCGGATCATGGGGGGACTTGCCGTGGTTGCGCAGATCGAGCGCGATCACCTGATAGTGCTGGGCCAGCTCCTGGGCCAGCTGGTTAAGATTGTCGCCGCTGCCGAACAGACCGTGCAGCAATATGACCGGGGACCCCGCGCCAATAACGCGGTGATGCAACAGCATGGGATAAGGCTCCTTGCAGGGGACTGGCAGCAGCGTGCCGGAAAACGTGCACAGAGTATCAATTTTTGTGACCGCCAGTATAATGCGCGACACCTTGAGGCGGATGGCCGGTGCGCGCACAAGCGATGCGGACAATCGACGTTGACGATGAGCTTTATCACTACATCGCCAGCAACACCCGCCATATTGGCGAGAGTGCCTCGGCGATCCTGCGTCGATTGCTGGGGGTTGACGGCGAACAGCCTGAGCCGTTGCTGCCGCGACTTGCCAACCGCGAGCAGCAGTGCCTGATCCGCCTGGCGGAGATTCTCGGCGCCGGTGGCAAGCAGAGTGACCGCTTTCTTGATGCGCTGGCGGTGCTTGCCGAGTACGCCCCCGCCCAGTTTTCCCAGCTGCTTGAACTGCGGGGCCGCAGCCGCCGCTATTTCTCCCTCTCCGCCGACGAGTTGCTGGCCAGCGCCAGCAGTAGTCGCCCCTGTGCCATCCCCGGCACCGGCTTTTTCGTTGTTACCAATGCCAGCGGCCCTCAAAAGGCGCGACTTCTGGACCGGGCTATGCGCCGTTGCGGCCTGTCCCCCGAGTCTCGCAGCCAGCTGCTGGCGCTGGCCCGGTTTTCTGCATCCAAGGAGAATTGAGTCCAATGGCCCGTCACCCTCTGGCCGGCACCCCGGCCCGTACCGAGCATCTGTGTAACATCCCCCGCCTGATCGCTGCTTACTACACCACCACCCCCGACGTCACCGACCCCGCCCAGCGCGTGGCCTTCGGTACCTCTGGCCATCGTGGTTCGTCGCTCAAAGGGGCGTTCAACGAAGCCCACATTCTGGCCATCACCCAGGCAATTGTTGAGTACCGCGCTGCTCAGGGCACTACTGGCCCTTTGTTCCTCGGTATGGATACCCATGCCCTGTCAGAAGCGGCCTTTGCTTCAGCGGTTGAGGTGCTGGTGGCCAATGGTGTTGAGGTGCGCTATCAGGCCGGTCGTGGTTACACCCCGACCCCGGTGATCTCCCATGCCATTCTTGGCTACAACGCTGGCCGCACCGATGGCTTGGCTGACGGTGTGGTGATCACCCCGTCGCATAACCCGCCGGAAGACGGTGGCTTCAAGTACAACCCGCCCAATGGCGGCCCGGCTGACAGCGATGCCACCAAAGTGGTGGAAGCGCGGGCCAACGCCATCCTTGCCGACGGCCTCAAGGCAGTGAAGCGCCTGCCTTTTGCTGATGCGCTGTCCTCTGCACTGGCGGTCGCTTACGACTATGTCACCCCTTATGTGGCCGATCTCGGCAACGTCATCGACATGGACGCCATCAAAAAGGCGGGCGTGCGCATCGGTGTTGACCCCATGGGCGGCTCCGGCATCGCCTTCTGGCCCGCCATTGCCGCCCATTACGGCTTGAACATTGAAGTGGTCAACGACCGTGTGGACCCGACCTTCAGCTTCATGACCCTCGACAAAGATGGCCGCATCCGTATGGATTGCAGCTCGCCGGATGCCATGGCCAGCCTGATCCGGCTGAAAGACAAGTTTGACGTCGCCGTCTCCAACGACCCTGATTACGATCGTCATGGCATCGTCACCCCGTCGGTGGGGCTGATGAATCCCAACCATTATCTGGCGGTGGCCATCGACTATCTGGTTACCCATCGTCCGGGCTGGGGCAGCGAACTGGCGATTGGCAAGACCCTGGTCAGCTCCAGCATGATTGACCGGGTGGTGGCCAGCCATGGCAAGGTACTGAAAGAGGTGCCTGTCGGTTTCAAATGGTTTGTGGATGGTCTCTACAGCGGCACCTTCGCCTTTGGCGGCGAAGAGAGCGCCGGTGCCAGTTTCCTGCGCCGTGATGGCAAGGTGTGGAGCACCGACAAGGACGGTATCATCCTGGCGCTGCTGGCGGCGGAGATCACCGCAGTCACCGGCAAAGATCCGGGCCAGCATTATCAGGCCCTGACCGCCCGCTTTGGCAATCCGGTCTATCAGCGTCTTGACGCGGTGGCCAACCATGCCCAGAAGCAGGTGTTGTCCAATCTCGATGCCAGCCTGGTGGAAGCCTCCACCCTGGCGGGCGAACCTATCCTGGCCAAGCTGACCCATGCGCCCGGCAACGGCGCGGCCATCGGCGGGCTTAAGGTAGTGACCGAAAACGGCTGGTTTGCCGCCAGACCGTCGGGAACCGAGGAGATCTACAAGATCTATCTCGAAAGTTTCAAAGGCAGCGAACATCTGGCGCTCCTCCAGCAGGAGGCGCAGCAGATTGTCGCCGCAGCCTTTGCAAAAGCAGGATGCTGAGTAAGCGCAGTGGTGCAGAATTACGCACTTTTTCGTGAGGCTCAGTTCACAAAACGGGGCGAAGGCGAACTTAGATCAAGGTTGGATTTCGCCCCTGTCGTTAGCATCTGGCGACTTTGTAAGTTTGCAACAGGGTGAAAATCTGACATTGTCAGATCCCAACCCGAGTCCGGCCACATAAGCTTGAAGGACGAACCAATGGCGACCAAGAAGACCACGACCAGCAAGGCAACAGCAGCTGCCGCCCCGGCGAAACTGTTCGACCTTTCCGTTGAGGAGTTGAAGAGCTCCATCGTCAAGCACCTGCACTCCACGCTGGGTACTGACGAAAACAAGGCCAACAAGCGGGCTTGGTGGAATGCCACCTGCGCTGCGACCAAGGAGCTGGCGTTCGAGCGTCTGCGTCAAACCCAGAAAACCCACTACACCCAGGACACCCGCGCGATCCACTATCTGTCGCTCGAGTTCCTGATGGGCCGTCTGCTGTCCAATAACCTCCACAACCTGGAAGTGTTTGAACCGGCAGCTCAGGCTCTCAAAGAGCTGGGTATGGACATCAACGATGTCTGTGACGAAGAGCCGGATATGGCGCTAGGCAACGGTGGTCTCGGCCGTCTTGCAGCTTGCTTTATCGACTCGCTGGCCACCCTGGGCTACCCGGCCATTGGTTATGGCATTCACTATGAGCACGGCCTGTTCCGTCAGGAGTTCCAGGACGGCCGCCAGATCGAGCGTCCGGACGAGTGGCGCGAGTACGGCAACCCGTGGGAGATCTGGCGCCCTGAGTCCACTCAGGATGTGCCCCTGTTCGGTTATGTTGAAACCGTGTTTGACGAAACCGGCGCCCTGCGCAAGAAGTGGCACCCGGGCCGCGTCATCAAGGGTATTCCGTGGGACGTGCCGGTGGTCGGTTTTGGCGGCAAGACCGTCAACATCCTGCGCCTGTGGGAAAGCCGCGCCTCTGACTTCTTCAACTGGGACGTGTTCAACGCCGGCGGTTACGTCGATGCCCAGGTTGAAAACGCTGAAGCCGAAGCCGTCTCCAAGGTGCTCTACCCGAACGACGAAACTGAAGCCGGTAAGGCCCTGCGCCTGATCCAGCAG
>JAGOCY010000078.1 GCA_017998495.1 Corallincola sp. | reverse complement strand
GAGCTGTTCCAGCACTCCATCGCCATCCGGGTACAGGAGAGTGGCCGCAACAGCCATCTGCTGGTGGTGCCAGCGGGTAAACGCCGCCATGGCCTGCTGTTTGAGGCACGTGGCGTGGCCAAGCAGCAGATCGACAACTGTGTCGACTTCTACTCCAAACTGTCGGCCATCAAGCTCAATGGCACCATGGTAAGGCTCGATAACAGCGCCGCCAGTTCGGCCCCCAAGGTGGTGGAAGCCCATGCCGCAGCCGGCCTGATCCAGTTCTTTTTGGAAGAACGCAATGATGGCCTGGCCATCTATGTGGTGGATGAGGACAACCGGGTAGAGGCCTATGAGCAATATCGCGGCGGCAAGCTGGAGCTGATCCAGACCCTCAACCGCTACTATACCGCCCGTCGTGAGCGTTATACCGAGCAGGCTGACTTCATCAACTTCAATCTGCCGCAGTTTTACGACCTCTATCAGCAGGATGGCGAATGGCTGGTGCGTCCGTTCAGCACTATGCCCGCCGCCGTCACCCTGATCCGCGAGATGTGGCAGCAAACCTGAGCCTCGGTTGATCCTGTGACCAGCTCAGGCGTAGTGGCTGATAACCACCGCCCGCAACCGCCGCCATGAGCCATCGCAAGCCCCTGTTACCCCACAAGCTGTGCGCCTGCTGTCGGCGCCCATTCAGCTGGCGCCGCAAGTGGGCGCGCTGCTGGGATGAGGTACGCTACTGTTCCGCGCGCTGCCGTCGCCAGCGCACTGGCAATAGCGGCGCCAGCACCTAGGCTAAACAGCGGAGGTGGTTATGACCGACTGGCTGGAGGGGCGGGTCTACCGCCGTATCGACTGGCATCCAGAGCTGTTCACGCTGACCATTGAGGCGGCCATTGAGCCGTTTAGCGCTGGCCAGTTCATCAAGCTGGGGCTCGCTCACAGCGATGGCAAAGTGGTGAGCAGGGCCTACTCGCTGGTCAATGCGCCTAACGCAGGACCGCTGCAAGTGTTGGCGGTGAAGGTGGCGGATGGCCAGCTGAGTCCTGCGCTGCATCTGCTGCAGCCGGGTGACAGGCTACTGGTCAGCGCCCGCGCCAGCGGCCACCTGACCCTTAGCGAGATCCCTGACGGCGATGCCCTGTGGCTGCTAGCCACCGGCACCGGTATCAGCCCCTTTCTGTCGATGCTGGCCAGTGCTGAGCCGTGGCGACGCTTCGCCCGCATCGTGCTGGTGTACGCCGTCCGCCATCAGCGCGACCTGGCTCATCTGGCCGACATTGAGCAGTGGCAGCGAGCCTGCCCGGCACAACTGACCCTGATCCCGGTGGTGAGTCGGGAACCCATGGTCGGCGCCCTGCCCGGCCGCATTCCCGAACTGCTGGCCAATGGCCGGTTGGAGCAGGTTGCCGGCTTACCCCTGACCAGCCGCAGCCAGATTTTGCTGTGCGGCAATCCAGGCATGATCCACGACGCCAGCGAGCTGCTGCAGGCCCGTGGACTCAAGCGCCATCGCCGGGCCGAGCCCGGCAACCTGCACAGCGAGCGCTACTGGTAAGCCTCAGGGGCGGATCACCAGCCGCTGTGGCGCATCCACACTGACCTCGCCCAGTTGCACCGTGATGCCCCCCCGGCTGGCCAACCAGCCCCGACCACTGCTGCCGGCGCTGAGTGCCGGCAGGGGCTGGCCGTTCACTTCAACCAGCGACGGTTGCGCTGGCGCCCCCAGCAGTTCAAAGCTGAGCGACCGGCTGGCGGTCTCACCGCTCTGGTTGTCCGGAGTCAGGGTCAGCTGGTAGCTGCCGTCGCCAGTGCGGACGGTGGTGATCGTGGTACGGGCCACCTGGCCACGCTCATAGGCACGGCTCAGGCCATCATCCTCCACCAGCACGAACCGGCTCTCAGTGGCCGCTGGCTGAGCCCGGATCAGCAGCGGCTGGAACCAGTTAACCCCGGCCTGATCGGTACGGGCCAGATAGTCGGGAACAGTCGCCAGCAGGGGCACAATCGCCCCCTCTCGCAGGTAGAGCGGCGCCATCACCACGCCGTCTTGGAGCACGGCGACCTCGGCCCGGCCGCCGTCGCGCACCTGATCCGGGCGATGGAAATCGAGCCAGCGCCCCACCGGCAGGTAACTGCTGACCGTCGCCTTGTCATCGATGATGGCGGTGGTGGCCAGCCAGGGGCCGATCATGTGAGTTTGGGCTTCATTGCGCGAGCCAGCATCCAGCGGAAAGTGGTAGGGCAAAGGCGGGAAGATCGCCTCCCCCTCGGCCCAGGCCTGATGAGCGAGGCTGTAAAGGTAGGGAGCCAGACGATAGCGCAACTGCAGGTTGGCTCTGTTGCTGGCCACATCGCCCACCCGGTCTGGAGTGGTGTGAGTGCAGTTACACAGGTTGTTGGCATGGGGGCGCAATGGAATGTCGCTGAGCACACTGTTGGCCAACCAGCGCGTGTAGAGGCTGTCGAGAACCGGGCCGGCACGATAGGGGCCACGGTGGAAGCCCCCCACATCGGAGCCGTAATAGTCAAAGCCGGACAGGCTCATATTGCCCAGTGCCGCCGGGTGAGCCGCCAGCGCGGCAAACGACGAGGCCACATCGCCGGACCACAGAGCCACGCCAAAGCGCTGGCTGCCCGCAGTACCGGAGCGGCTGAGGATCCAGGGTCGACGCTGGTCATGGCTGCGCGCCGTGTTGTCAGCGATCCCCTGGCTCCAATAGAAGTTGTAGAGATTGTGGATGTCGCGGTGACCCTGAACAGTCTCACCGTACCAGTCAAAGCCGGCATACAGGGCATCGCTGTCATACAGCTCGGGCTCACCGAGATCGGTCCAGTGGCCCAACACCCCATCCTCAATCAGCGCGACCCGCTTCTGGTCATGCCAGATCTCACGGGCTTTGGGGTTGCTCCAGTCGAGCATGCCGCCAATGCCCCACCAAGGGTTGGATTCCAGCCGGGTGGCCTTGGTGCACGGCGATGGGCAATCCATGGCCAGCAGCCGCTTGTCAGCCAGCTGATGGTGAACCGGCTGGGCGCCACCGACATAACTCTGCTCGATCACCATGATCCCCAGCCCCGCCTGCGCATAACGGGCCAGCTTCTGTCGTGGCTCTGGGAAGTTACGCTCATCCCAATCCAGTCCACCGGTCGCGGTCAGCTCCGAGCCTTTACTAATGCCGCCGTACCATTGCAGATCCAGCACCGCCCCATCTACCGGCAACTGCTGTTGACGCAAGGTTGCCAGCAGGCTGTCCAACTCCTGCCAGCTGTCGTAGCCATACTCGGAGATCCACAGCCCAAAGGCCTTGAGCGGCGGCACCGGCGGCGTGCCGGTCAGGGCCAGATAGTCACGGCGCAACTCCGCCAGATCCCGGCCGCTAAACAGCAGCAGGCCAAGACGACCATCGGCGCTCTCCACCGTCCACTCATCGCCCTGAAAATCAAAGCGCAGCGCATAGGGGCTGTCGACAAACAGGCCATAGCCATCACTCTGCTCACCAAGCACATAGGCCACAGGCACCTGAGTATCGCCAGTGGCCATGATGCTGGAGTAGCCCATCACGTTGCCAAAAGGGCTGGGGCTCTCACGCTTCAGACCCAGCCATGACAGCTGCAGGCGATCGCTGCTCAGCTGCTGGCCAAGGCCATAAATATCCTTGCCCCCTTCACGGCTGAGCTTGAGGCTCATGCGCTGGTCGCTCCAGTCATCGACACAGATGCGGGTCAAGGGTCGGCTCGGACTGTCTACCTGCCAGCAGCTGCCCACCAGGCGGATGGTCAGGGCCGGCGTGGTCAACAAGCCGGCGGCGGCGTCATGGCTGGCCGCAGTCGGGCCATCGAAACTACGGCCGCTGATCATCGGCGACAGGTAAGGCAATCCCGGTTGCAGCCGCTCACCAAAGGCCACATGCACCAGATCATCTGCCAGCACCGTCAACATCACCTGGCGACCATCGACAGCCAGCCGCCACTGCGGTAGCTCTCCGGGAAAATAATCAACGGAGGCAGGCGTCTGGGTCGGCGAGGTAGAGATAGGTGAACCACCACAGCCCGCCAGTAACAGCGACAGCAACAGAGGGGCGGCCAAACGGCCAGATGAGGAGGGGAACATGGGTAAATCCCGGTGGCAACAGGCTGGCTCATACTAGCGTGGGCGGTGGTGAAGGCCGGCCTTTGCAACTGCAGAAACGTGATCCCGGCACTGCCCTGGACCGCCACAGACCGCTGCCGCGCGGACTATTTTGCGAACTGCACAAGATTTAACCAGTCTTCGCTTGCTTTTGCCTGACCACCCCTTTACAGTGCCGTTGAGCACGCCGCCTTGCTCGCTCAGAAGCCAGCAGATTACGGGGACAACCCCGCCATCCATGGATTCCAGAGAGGATGGTTTCGACTGCTCCGGCATTCCCCGCGCGCACCACCTTCAGACGAGGGTAGCGCTCAACGGGCTGCTCAGACTGATCCGCGGTGCACAGGCCCAGGCCGGAAGCCGCATTTTAATGCTTAAGAGATGACTGCAACTATGAAATCGATTTACGTTGGCAACCTGCCCTTCTCCGCCACTGAAGATGAACTGCTGGCTCTGTTCGCAGAGTTCGGTAGCGTCCAGTCCGCTCGTGTGATGACCGACCGTGAAACCGGTCGTCCGCGTGGTTTCGGCTTCGTCAAAATGGGCGACGCTGAAGCACTGGCTGCGATCAAAGCCCTCAATGGCAAAGACTTCGGCGGCCGCGCCCTGCGCGTCAACGAAGCTGAAGAGCGGAAGCCGGCTGGTGGCGACCGTGGCCCGCGTGGCGGCGGTTTTGACCGTCCGCGTGGCGGCAATGGCGGCGACCGCTGGTAACAGCGGCGTAAGCGAGGGAGCTTCGGCTCGCTCGTGACTGCTTGACGAAAAACGCCCGAACTGGCAACAGTCTGGGCGTTTTGTTATGCGCTGGTGTTGACCACGCGCGCGACAGGAGTACAGGGATGTCGGCCCGTCAGTTGCGCTGGGCATTAGCCCTCGCCTTCCTGCTGTTTTTGCTGTGGTTGATGGTGATGGCGGATCGCGGCCAGAGTCATCTGCTGTTCGATCTGGCGCGCGCCACCCCTTATGGCGACAAGATCGGCCATCTGCTGCTGTTTGCCACTCTCACTCTGCTGGCCAATGCCGCCCTCGGTTACCGGCAAGTGTGGCCGGGGGTGCTGCTCGGTTCACTACTGGTATTGCTGTTCGCCCTTGGCGAAGAGCTGAGCCAGGCCTGGTTCCCCCATCGCACCTTGGATGGGCTAGATGCACTCGCCGATCTGGCCGGAATTATCGTTGCCAACCTGTTCGGCCTGTGGCGCCATCGCCGCCGGTCATCTGGCTGACATTCGCTGGTGAAAAAATGGCTGGTCCCAGGGGGGGTGTGGCCCTAGAATTCGCCCCCGACATACCCCTGCTGACGCCCCCTTCAAGGAGACGCCATGACCGCTGCCAGTGCCGCCAATGCCCGCCAGATCTACAACGTTGCTCAGTGGAGCGACGGCTATTTCGACATCGATGATGATGGCCACCTGGTGGTGCAGCCGCGCCATGATGCCAGTTCGCGCCTGCCGCTGGCCGAGCTGGTCGAAGAGATCCGCGCCCATGGTCTGGCCCTGCCGGTGCTGGTGCGCTTTACCGACATTCTCTATGACCGCGTCGACCGCCTGCTTGATGCCTTTGCCCGGGCCAAGAAGCAGTTCGATTACCACGGCCAGTACACCGCCATCTATCCGATCAAAGTCAACCAGCAGCGCAGCGTGGTCGAGAAACTGCTCTCCCACCAGAGTGGCAAGGTCGGCCTTGAAGCTGGCTCCAAGCCGGAACTGCTGGCCATTCTCGGCGTTTCCGAATCGCCGCTGACCATCGTCTGCAACGGTTACAAAGACCGCGAATTCCTGCGTCTGGCACTGATCGGTCAGCGCATGGGCCATACCGTCAACATCGTGGTCGAAAAGCTCTCCGAGCTGACCAAACTGCTGGAGGAAGCCGATGCGCTGGGGGTAGAACCCTCCATCGGTATCCGTATCCGCCTGAACTCTACCGGCAAGGGCAAGTGGCAGAACACCGGCGGCGAGAAGGGCAAGTTCGGTCTCTCCTGCCATCAGGTGCTGGAAGCAGTGAAGCTGCTGACCAGCCTCGGCAAACTGCAGTGTCTGAAGCTGGTCCACTTCCATATCGGCTCGCAGGTGGCCAACATCCGCGACATTCAGGGAGCCCTCAAGGAGTGCGCCCGCCACTACGCCGAGCTGCGCCGCGTGGGCGCCCCAATCACCACCGTCGACGTCGGTGGCGGCTTGGGCGTTGACTATGAAGGCAGCGCCAGCCGTACCTCCTGTTCGGTCAACTACTCGATGGAGGAGTACGCCACCCGCGTGGTGCAGGCGCTAGCCGATATCTGTAAGGCCGAAGATCTGCCCCACCCACAGATCATCACCGAATCCGGGCGGGCGATGACCGCTCACCACGCAGTGCTGATTGCCAACGTAATCGATATCGAGCGCGCCCCCACCGACGCGGTAGTGCCGCAGGTGGCCGCCGATGCCCCGACCGCCCTGCGCGAGCTGAGCAACAGCCTCAACCATCTGCAGGAGCGTACCGCCATCGAGGCTTACCACAACGGTATTTATGCGTTGCAGGAAGCCGCCTCGCTCTACACCCACGGGGTGCTGTCGATTGAAGATTGGGCCACCGCCGAGCTGCTCTACTTTGCCTTGCTGCAGCGGGTACGGCGGGTGCTGAACCCCAGCTACCGCGCTCACCGCGAAGTACTCGACGAGCTCAACGAGAAGCTGGCCGACAAGCTGTTCCTCAACTTCTCGCTGTTCCACTCGCTGCCCGACGTCTGGGGTA
>JAGOCY010000077.1 GCA_017998495.1 Corallincola sp. | reverse complement strand
CTTGTGCATGGTCCGTTCGTAGCGGTCTTGCAGCAGACCAGTGACCTGGTTATCCCGATCACCCAGCCAGTAGAAGGCGATGACCACGGCCTGACGCTTGAGCAGATCTGGCACGGTCGGCAGCGGCAGCACAAAGCGACGAGACAGGTAGCCGTTGATTTCGTCATCGGCGGTGGCCAGTGCCTCATCGATCCAGGTGTCGTTGAGGGTGTCGGTCGACCTGTCGAGGGCGAAGTTGTAGAGCATGCTCCCGTCGCGGTCTTCCAGATCCTGCTTCGTCGCGTAGATAGCCATGGGTTAGTCCTTGATCACTTCACTGCCGGGGACCACGGTCAGCCAGGTGTCCTGGTGAACGCGGCGCGCCTCTTCCTGGATCAGGTAGCAGCACGGGATCTCGCAGTCGTGGTCATGGGGCACAGCTGCCTTGGCAGTCACCACAAACACGCGGGTCGCACCGGAATGCAGGAAGTGGATGCCGCAGCGCCAGAAGCCAGCCGGCGATTTGGCCTTGACGTCGAACTGGCCGAGCAGCCAGTCGGGCAGATCGCTGGTCACGGCGTCGCTCAGGTTCGCCCCGGGCTCGCTGGATGCGCCGATGGCCATGGCAGATCCTTGGTCATCATCTTTCCCTTCATCCAATGCTTGCTGGACCTGGTCATGCGCTTGCTCAACCACGGCCTGGTCTAACTGAGCCGCGGCGTCGAAAGCGGCTTGATGGTCCGTCACCACATCAACGCCCTGAGCGGTGGCAGCTTGTTCCAGGTCTACCGTTTGCAACGGTTCGGTTTGCGCTTGCACCAGCTCGGTACCCGTGCCCACTGTTGCCGCTGCCAGCGGCTGGCTTTTGTCGTCTGCCTTCTTGCTGCGAGGTGCCATGTCAATGCTCCTGTAAAGGGGTGGTAAAGGCGGTTTACACCGCCGAAATCTGGGTCTGTCGGGTGGCCTGCTCGGCGATCAGCAGGATTGCTGACGGGGTGTAGCTGCCGTTGTTGCTGCGGATGATCGGGGTCGTCCCATTGGTGACGATGCCGCCATCGCGATCGATGCTGAAAAAGGTGGCCAGGGTGACCACATCAGGCAGCACGGCGGCGTCACGGCTGGCCACCAGGCGGTTGCCATTGGTACCGAGAAAGTCGAGCTGCATGCTGCGGTTTTCGGTCGCCGCAGACCAAAGCCCGGCCAGGTTGAGCTTGAACATCAAACTGGCGTTGTCGTTGTAGGCGTTGAGCTTGTTGCTCACCGTGTTGAAGAACGGGGCCAGGGTGCCGAATGCCGGGGCAGGCAGCGCCTTGAGCAGGGCGACCAGGTTGTAATCGGTGTCGGCCGTCAGCGTCAGGCCGGTGATACCCGACCAGAACACCTCGGTCTTCTTGCGCTTGGGCGCCTGGTAGACGAACGCCTTCCCGAATGGCATCGCTTAGCCCTCCGTCACAACCAGCACGCCGCTGCCGGATTGCACCAGGCGGCCATAGATATTCTGGGCTGGGTCAAAGCTCCAGCTTTCACGCTGACCGTGCATCAGTTTGTGGCCCACGGTTACGCTCGGGTCAGGCAAGGATGCGTCGGCGCGATAGAGCACATACTGGTTGGTCTGGTTTTCCAGCGTGCCACTGCCGGCAGCAGAGATCAGCGTCCAGGCATCGGCACTCAGCGCTTTGGTGGTCGTGGCCATGGGGCTCTCCAGGTTGGGCAAACAATCGGGGCTTCGTCGCTATGGTGCTGCCAGCTCCACCCCGACTGGGTGGTTACATCAGATGACCGGTCACACCAGGTACGGGCTGACCACGATCTCGACGTTGTTGTAGTAGATGTTGCTCTCGCCGCTATCGAGGAACTCGCGCTTGATCAGCTTGCGGGCTGCCGCTTCGTTGCTCGGGCCGACGACCAGCACACGGGCCATGGTGCCGATGGGGGTGCCATTGGACTTCTTCATGCTGGCCAGCTTGGTCTTGGCCGATTCGAAGTTCGCCTCATCCAGCACGGCCTTGGAGCCGATGGCGGTCTGCGGGAAGCCGAAGCCGTAGCCATGACGACCGTCAACGCCCGCCGCGAACTTGTTGTTGAACCAGGTGTATTCGCTGGTTGCGTTCATGGTCTGGAAGTCGAACGGGCGGCGTTCCTGGAACACGATGGGCTTGACCACCTGCATGTCGTCGATGACAAACCAGGGGGCGCCGGTATCAGTTCCGGGATCGCCCACCACGTTGGAGAAGGTGGTGGCCGGGGTGGTATCCAGCGGATGGTCGCTGTCGAAGAAGTTCTGGCCGTCATAGCAGAGGGTGGTGAAACCCGCCGCCAGCAGGGCGTAGACATTCTTGTCGGGGAACAGCGCCGCTTCACGACCGAAGTTTTCGGAGATGACCGAATACTTGCCGATCTGGTCATCTTCCACGTCTTCGCGCTTGATGACGACGGAGGACTCGAAGGTCTTGTTGAGGATCTGATAGCCATGGCTACCCACCTCGACCAGTTGGCGGGTGGTCAGCCACTCCTGGATCGCGGGCAAGTCTTTCAGCCAGCCGTAGAAGTTGGAGCTGCCGGCACTGGGCACCTGAGTGGCCACGCGATTCCATTGCGGGGTAATCGCGCCCAGACCACGGGTGTAGGCGGCGGACATGGAGACGGTCAACGCCTCCAGAATTTGTGCGGTGGTAAAGGCCATGCTGGATTACTCCCCTTGTTTGGCTTTCATGGCTTGCTTGGCAGCCAGGTACTCTTCGGGCGTCTGACCCATCTTGCGGCACAGCGCCAACTCGTCGGTGCTGAGTGCACCGGCTTGCTGCTGATGGGTAGTGTTCACCTGGCTGGCATCGGCGATGACCGGCGCACGGCTGCACCAGGCTGTGAACTGCTGGCGGCCTGCTTCGGTACTGCAGAGGCCGACATACATCGCCTTGTCAGCTGGGGCGACCTTGCCTTCGGTGATGGCGGCATCAACCAGCGCATCCACCTTGGACTGTTCGATCTCTGCCAGCTTGCTTTCCAGCTCCTGAGTGCGGTTCAGGGCCAGCTGATGGGTGGCAGCAGGGACGAACTTGGTCGGGTCTTGCTGGGCATTGAGGGCAATCTGGTTTTGCGCTTGCATGGCGTTGATGGCTGTCACGGCCTGTTCGGCGGTGGCATCCTCAGCCAGGCCCAGCAGCTGGGTCAGGATAAGGGGCAGTTTCACGGTGTAATCCTCTTGACTGTTGAGGGCGGGGACATAGAGATTGGGTTTGTTGGTCAGACCCGCGCTGAGCATTGCAAAGACTTCGCGAGTGTCACTGAAGTAATCGAACGCGGGCGAATAGAAGCCGAACTTCTTCTCTTCCAGCAATTCGCTGCCGGAACCATTCCACTCCACACGCCCCCATATTTCGCCGGTGCGGTTTTGCAGCTCGACAATCCAGCCGATCGCCTCGGTGTTGCCTACGCGAGTTTCGGTCGCGTGTTCAACGTCGAAAGGCAGCTTCATATCGAACTGAGCTACCACGCCATCAGGGTTGGAGTTATTCCAGCTACGACCATCTCGACCAGAGAACTGACCTGCCGGAATTAACGGCAGCCACAATCCCTGTTCTTCTGCCACCATGCGGGACATGTCAAAGCAGATGGCTTTATGGATACGTTGGTGGTGCATGACTCGCTCCGTCACATAACAACCTCCCGCCAGGTGGCTGTGGGTTGAATGGGATCAAATGTGTTGACGAGTCGATGATGGGGTGGCGCTGGCCACGGGGTGTAATGACGGTTTTCGCTGGGAGCGGAGGCGGAAAGCGGGTGTGATGCGGTGATGACCGGACATCAACAGGGTACACAGGATCCTGACGGACGAGAAGAGGGGCAATCCAGCACAGGGTGAGGCGGTGCCATTATCGAGGGTTTGCCACCACCCCACACCATCTTTAAACCCCCTTTAAACGGCGCCAGATTCAATTCTGGCGCTTTCATGAATACGCTGGCACCAGAAAACGCTCACAGCGGCGCTGAGAGCGTTTGGCGAAGGGTTTGTTCCTTGGCTGCCAAGTCGGCTTTCAGGGCTTGCTGACGGGCCTTGCCCGGGTTGTAGTTCCACCCAGGATCGATGCCGCTTGGCAATACCTCCACTTCCCCGGTGCGCTTGTTCGCCCACTCCTTAGTGCCATCGCTCGGGGCGGCGAACTGATAGCCCTGGTTGCCTTCCAGCTTGGCGTATTCGAACTTGCTGATCTGGCGCACCCAGCAGTGACAGCCCCAGCCGTTCGGCGGCATGTGGGTTTGCCACCAGGGATCGTCCACGGGCAGGGTGATGCCGTTCCAGCTCACATGCAGAGCGCGGTGCTCGCGGGCAGGCCCCAGCTGATAGACCAGGTAGGGCATGGCCCGCTTGGTGCGCTCGATGCGCTGCCACTGGCCGGCGGCGCGGGCGGTGCGCATGTTGGTGCGGTAGATGGTCTTGATGCGCCCCTCGCTGCCGAGCTGCACCCGCTGGGTTTCGCCGGTCGCGGGGTCGTCCATCTGCTGGATGCCCCACCACCCGGATTTGACCAGCAGAGGCTTGATGGCAGCGGCGAACTGCTGATAGGTCTGCCCCTGCTCCAGCGCCTGCTCGACCAGGGCCCGCACCTCGACCAACAGATCGGCGTTGAGCATCTTGGCCACGGTGAAGGCGTTGGCGTGCTCTTCCTTCCACACGTCGCGATAGTCAAAGCCGGGCTGCAGCCCCTTTTTCTTGAACCAGTCCAGCGCCTCTTTGGGCGGAAAGGCGGACGCCTTGGGCTCAGGCATCTTGTACATCCCCCATGCCACGCAGGCGGAAGGTGTAATCGGCCAGCTGCTGGGTGAACTGCTCGGCGCTCAGCGACTCTTGCAGTGCCAGCAGGCCCGCATTGAACTCGTCGAAGCTGGCGGCCGTGGCGGCCAGTTCGATGATCGGGTTCATGAAGTCCTCGCCGCCTACCTCGACCCAGTCGCTCATCGCCTCCTCGGTCAGCTGGTCGATGGCCTGCTCGCTCGGCTGCTGGATCCGGTTGATGGCCAGGCGTTGTGATTGCTGGCGATTCATGGCGATGGGTTGCACAGCCTGCACCTGCATGGCGCTCAACGGTTGCAGGGTGACTTCATCCTTCTTGGGCGCCGCCAGGCCGAACTTGTCTTGCATGGCGCTCTCGCTCACCTTCATGCCGCGATCGATCAGCGGCATCAAGCTATCGACCATCATTTTGAGGTCTTCCGGCTCCGGCACCCGGATGCAGACGCGGGGATAGACCTTCTGCACGCCCCAGTTCAGCACGATGAACGGCTTTACCAGGTACTCGTTGATGGTGGCTTCGAGCTGGCGGGCGTCCCACTTGGCGATGTCCAGCCGCACTTCGTTATGCACCGTGGCCTGGGCACGGCTGCTGCCATCGTCGGTGGTCATGGTCTGGCCCAGCACCGCCTTGCTGGTCTGCTCGTCTGCCCAGCGGGCCATGTTCTCGAACAGGGTATCGCCGCCGTTGCCCTTCGCCGTTTCGACCAGCTCGACCATCATGCTGTCGGGGATCACCGCGCCGGCGTCGCTGGCGATGGTGGCGATGGCGTTCTTGAGGGTAGCGATCTGCTCAGGGGTAGCATTGGGCCCGTACTTGCCCACCCGAATGGGGATGCCAAACACCTCGGCGAATGCCCACCAGTCCCGCACCGTGAAGCTTTTCAGCATGTACATCACGGCGCAAAGGCGGGTCAGGCCGTTGCGCCAGATGCTGCCAGACTTGGTGCGCGGCAGGTGAACGATGAACTTGTAGGGTTCCAGCGGCTTGCCCTGGGGGGCATCGTCACTGATGAGCAGGATCTTGCTCAGGGTCTCGGCATCTGGCCGCAGATAGCGGGGATCAACCCACTTGTAATCCTTTGGTACCCAGGGGTTGACGGTGGTATCCCACAGGATCTGGCATACCCCCATACCCTTGCCCAGGCCATCGAGCAGGTCGAAGAACAGCTCGGGGATCTGGTCGCTCTCCATCAGCAGGCGCACTTCGTCGGCCAGCTTCTTGTCAAAGGCATCCTCACTGGCGGCTTCGACCGTGGGTGGCAAGGCCGCCACAGCCAGCTTGCGGGTACGCAGCACGGATGCGTAGTGCAGATCCCGCTCTTCGATCTCTTCGGCCAGGGTCATGTAATCCTGGGGGTTGTTGCCATCGACCACCGAGCGCAGCAGGCCTGCCAGACGCTGGGGGGTGATGGTACTGGCCACGCTGTTGGGGCGCGGGTTGCGCACGCTCGTGGTGTGGGCCAGCGCGATGTCTTCACTCAGCGCCGGCTTGTCGGGCTTGATGGGGTTGCCCCGTGCATCGAGAATGGTGGTCACAGTAATCCGCCTCCGTTACGCAGGCCACGGGTCAGGTTCATCTGCCGTTGCCCGTCCTGGTCTTTCTGGGGGGCACCCACCTTGGCGATGCGGTGCAGTTCGTAAACATGGCTCTCGGCCCGGCTGGCCAGATAGGCCAGGAAGATAGCGACTGCCGAGTCGCCGTGACGCTTGTTGCCATCGCTGCCCTGGGTGCGGCTGTCGTCGATGCCGGGGGTGCCCCGGTAGATCTGGATCTGCCCCAGGTCGGTGATGATGTCTTCGTGCTTGGGCAGCTCCAGCTCGTCATCTTCAAAGGCCGCCTTGAAGCGCGGCATGTTCTCGCGGTAGAAGCCGACCGACAGCATCACCTGCACCACCTCTTGGCCGTAGCGATAGGCGGCCTGTTCGGCCAGGTACTGGCCATTGCCACGGGCATCGAGCCAGATGCCATCCCGGCGCGGCAGGCGATCGCAGATGAAGTAAAGGGCCTGCTCCTGCTGCTTGAATGGCACGTTCTTGAGCTCGACCAGGAACGGTACCCGGCGGCGGGTATCCGGCTTCACCATGATGGGTGCGAAC
>JAGOCY010000076.1 GCA_017998495.1 Corallincola sp. | reverse complement strand
TTCAACCGTGCCGACCCGCTGAGCCAATGCGCCTGTTTCCGTGGCGCGCACGGTCTGTTCGTTGATGATTTGGCCGCGCAAATCAGCTGACTCAGCCTGAAACTCTGCATCAAGCTGCTCAAGGGTGGTAGCCATTGCCTGCTGCTGGTCGCTAATCACCTTCTGCTCACGCCGGATCTTGCCGGTCGCCTTGCGCTGGCGGTCACTCTCTTCGGCGCCTGCCAGCGTGGCGCCGATAGCGGCATCACCGGTCAGATCCACACTAGCACTGATGTTTTCAAATTTGCTGGCGAGCGATTGTCCATCGCCTGATACGGCCTGCTTCAACTCACTGATGGCAGCTGCATTGCCATTCATGGCCACT
The DNA here is from genome assembly GCA_017998495.1 of Corallincola sp. Taxonomy (GTDB): domain Bacteria; phylum Pseudomonadota; class Gammaproteobacteria; order Enterobacterales; family Neiellaceae; genus RGIG665. The sequence goes on along the minus strand of JAGOCY010000076.1, from coordinate 6,522 downwards.
TCCATGGCGCTCATCTTCTGCGCCAGTGCTTGCGTGTCGGTGGCTACGCTCTGAGCCAGCTCTGTGATGGAGCTCTTGATGGTCTGGTCTGCCAGTTGCAGCTCACTCTTGAGTTGCTCGATGCGCTCGGCAGTAGCAGAGTTTGCGGTAGTGTTAGCACTGATCTGCTGCTCGGCAATGGTAAGGCGCTGGCCTTGTGCGTCCATTTCCGTTTTAGCCGCCTTCTGCGTCAAGGCCCCCTTTACAACATCCAGTTCCTGCCCAACTTGCGTCACCTGTGACCCGACAGCGGTAACCTCAGACTTTGTAGCTGTCTGGGTCAGCTTTCCATTAATGCCGTCTATCTGCTGCTCAATGGAGGTGATCTTCTCCAGATCTCCACTAATCTCAGCTCTGGTAACACAGGTCTTGACGATGGCCTCGACAGCATCAAGGTGCTGGCTGACTTGGGTGATTTGCGCGCCGAGCTCTGATCTGACGGCATTAACCGCCTCCATGGTGATCTCGCCCGTGCTTGGATCAACAGCAAACACAGCGTCGCGGAAGTCCTCGAAATCAGTTTGGTAACCATTGATCAGCTGGCGCAGCTGCTCCTGAATCAGCGTGACGTTGATATAGTTATCGCCTAGCGCACCCTGGGCATGATTCAGCAGATCATTAATCTGCTTCTCTCGCGCATCCAGCGCGGCCAGATTGGCCTTGGTCTCGTTGACAATAACTGACAGTTGCGGAACATCTAGGATAGGTTTGAGCAACTCCTGCGCCAGGTGACTGCTTTCAATTTTCCCCTGCAGCTCGTCAAGGATATCCTGCACATCACGGCTGGTCTCTGCAACAACGCCACGCTCGCCATGGAACGGGCCTCGGTCATCCTTGCCATTGACGAACCTGACCCAATAATAAAACTTGGCCCCCTTGCCGATGGCGTCAGAGAACATATTGGCGATAGTGGTGCCAACCAGCGTTGCGGCAGGCAGGCTATCGGTCTCTGCACGCCACACCTCGGCATGGGAATGCCCGCGGTACGTCGGCCCATTCCAATCAACCAGCACGGTGTGAAATGCCCCGCTGGCCTGCACGTTAACCGGTGCATGCAGCTTGTCGTATACGCCGACTGGGAAGAGATCCGGGTTCTTACCCGGCACATAAATGCCGCCAGCACCAGGACGCAGCGTTGCCAGCCCCAGTGCATTCAGCTCCCGAAAGGTGACCGCCTTATCCAACTTGTCGCCGCGCTGACCGGTAAGCAGCTCGACGTTTTCAGAGGTGGCAGCCTGATCCCGCCCTGCTCGATATGCCGGTTTTGCCATTACATCAACTCCGCCATTGAGCCAGCCAGGGTAATGCGCTTCACCATAGAGGTGCCGTATACCTCCACCTGCCACCACCGACCGCGCACCGGTGGCAGCCTGAACGTGCCAGATGCCAAGTTGCCAGGAGGCAGCTCCATTACCTGCTCACCATCCACGGTCAGTTTGATGCCGATCTTGGTGATATCGTCTACCAGCAGCCGGCAGCAGCCGAGCGGCGTGCCGTCAGGCATCATGAACAGCTTTGAGCGCCATACAAACTGGCCGTTGCCGACAGCTCCGCCGCGCCACACCTGCATGCCTGTGCCTTTGGCCACAAACAGGCGATCGCTTTCCATATCCGAAACAGCCGCATCCCAACGGTTTGTCAGCTCCCGCAGATCCCCGCTCTTGGGGTCAAAGATGAAAGCGTGGGTATCGGTCATCGCCACATACTTTCCTTCGTGGTGCCAGGCGCGCAGGGTCTCAGGCTTCATGGCCTGCCACTGCTTGCGAGTGATGATCCGCTCGGTTACCACCTGCCCCCCGCTGGCGCCTATCCCCACCAATCCATCCGGCGAGGCGTAAAGCACCACACCATCCATGGCCACCATGGATCTGGCGCTAATGCACGCTTGCGGAAGATGGCTCAGCTTCTGGTTGGTCACCGAAGCTGGGCTGACACCTTGGGCCAGATAAGGGAATCCCTTGGTGCCGATCACCAACGTGGTATCGATAGCGGCGATCGCCACGATGTCGTGCTCAGTGGTGAGCCGATACTTCTCAGGCCAGGCATAGGGCAGATATGGCTCGCACAGATAGAGCGAGTTACCAGCAAAACCCGCGCACATGCCGTTAGCCATCTGGCACAGGCCGCGCAGGGCGGCAGGAGGCAGCGCGTAATCGTAGGTCTCCAGCACCGGGCCGAGCTCACCATCCGCGCGATTGTCTACAAATGAGGCTTGCGCAATCGGCAGCTCAGCAACCAGCAGGTAATCAGCCAGGCCGCCACCTGAGACAGACCGATAAACCCGTCGTTTGGTGATGTTGCTGTCCTGCGACTGAGGCGGAGTAAGGCTCAATGTTACGGTAGAGTTCGGGATGGTGATGCTGACCTTGCCGCTTGCAGGCCCTGGAGGCCCCTCCTCGCCCATCGCGGTCACGTAGGTATCAACGTAGTAGCGGGTCTCATCATCGGTAGCGTCGTCATCTTTGCTACCAGTTGGCGGCGTAATGGCGCTAATACCTACCGGAACGCCGGGAGAGGGCACACCAAGGCGGTGCCACGCCGTCGGCTTGTTGACACCACCAGTCGCGATCTGGAAGTGGGTGACTTTCGGGTACTCGCCATCGGTGTAATAGACGCGGCCATAGGCATCCTGCGCGATCGGGGAATTGATTGCCTCAACAATCTTGTTCCATGCAAACCAGTTCTGGCCGTACTTGAACAGGGTCTTGGGGGTGATTGGCAAGGTAACGCCAGCGCTGACATCTTCCTCAAGCGGTGAGATGACGCCGTGGTCAAAGTGGCAATCTCTGGCCACTACTGCCACTTCATCAGGCAAAAGGTGAGATTCCACGCGCGGCGTAATGCCTCGCATGGTGACGATATCGATGACTGACATGGGAGATCTCGGCAGGCAGAAAACAAAAAGGCCCACTCAGAACAGAGCGGGCCATGATGGGTAAATCCTAACGCTGCCAGCGTCAGGAGGCAAGGCTCACTTGGCTGGCTGCAGCACATCGGCGCAGCACCAGGATGGTTTTACCCTGGTGAACCTCCTGCACTTGGCAGACCGGCCCGGGTGCCGTGGCGGTATTCCACGCCCAGCCCAGCAGCACGGCGACCACGATCGCAGCGATGGGTTCTAGACGCACGGTCATGATGCCTCCAGTTTAGATGCCCAGACATACTGTGGCGATTCGACAACCACGGTCACCGGCGCCAGTGCTGCGGCCATTGCCGGGTCTTGGGTTCTGACGTTGGCGTGATAGCCTGGTACTGGCTCGCGTACTGCAATCTCTACCCCATCGACAAGCTGCACCTCGCCAGTTTGGCGGGTAACCATGCCGGGCGGTAGCAGCTGCAAACTGGCTATTTGGTGATAGAGGATGCCGGTCTCGCTGTCCTTGATAAAGCCAGCGGCCTGCAGGGCCTTGGTCATAGCGGCCTTGTCGGACGCTTTTAAGTTGAGGTCGATAAAGTCGCTCATTGGATGGCCTTAAACTGTTCATCTGTGACTGAGTGGTGCCAGATGCGGAAATCACGGACATGGCCAGCAACGTTAGTGATGTCTATTGTTGCCACTTTCCCGCTAGTAATCGGCACCTCCGTTCTGGATAATTGACTAGCTCCAACTCGCAGTGTGCAGTTGTTTTCTGTCGTCACTCTAACTGCGACGACATTCATTTTTTTTCCTGGGGCGCTGACGGATAGCTGCCCACTGCCATCTCTGTAGTAGCGAATTAAGCTACCTACGCGGCGCAGCAGACTGTACCCCACGTTCTGGCAAACCAAAACATCACGCTGGCCACTGCCTACTAACTCATCACACGACATCCTCATAGCCAACGTGAACGGCACACCAGACAGGATGTCAGGGTGATTTGCAGCCCCGACAAACTGAAGCACATCAGCCGCCCGCGTTGCCGCAGCGCCATTTGTCGGAATATATGAGGTAGCAACTGGAAGCGCCTCGATTTGCATCGCACACAAAACAACTCCCGCCACTTTGCCAACGGGCCACCTCAACCCTGTGACATTTTGGCCAGCGTTGTTCTCAGTGACGGTTTTTTTGAAGGATAATATCGTGTATGGCCCAAACTTGCCCGTTACACTCCACGAGTCCTCGATCACATTGGAAAACACGGCACGAAGCGCTGTGACACCTTCAACATAACCTGTCACAATGGCGGATATTGTATACGTTGTGCCAATTACCAGCGCCCCTGCTGACGTATGAACGAACCCGCTCATATCATTGTTTAGTGCCACTGCGTTAGGGAATCCTGCGTCCGCTTTCACTACTCCGTTACATAAAACCCACTTGCCAACAAACTCCTGACTCCACGGAAAAAGATTTGTACTCTGGATATCCAGGTGCAGCCCTTCTTTTTCAAAACAGGGCTCGTTGACGGCCGCAGTTTTTAATACCCCGTCCTTGGAGATGCGCGTCCTGGTACTGTTGCGACTGAAAGTTACCATCCGCGCCACCACATCATCCCCAACCGTCACATTCCGCCCATACCCCGTGATCATCCGCAGGCTATCGTTAAGCGGAACCCACACATCCGGCAGCGGCAGGACTGAGGCGGCCACCACATCACCAGCAGCTGTGGCGCTTGCGGCGGCCTTGTTCGCCTCAGTCTTGGCGCGGTCTGCCTCGGTCTTGGCTTGCGCCACCACGCCGGTACCGGCGTTCATCACCTTTTCCCAGCTCGGCACAGTGAGCTTGGTGCCATCCGGCGCGGTGAGCGTCACATCGCCGGTGCCGGTGAACAACTGCTGCCAGCCGTCCATCTGCAACTGGTGATAGGCGACAAAGGCAGACAGGTCGCGACTAAATGCCGAGTTTGTCCCACTTCTGCTGATGTCGATGGAGTAGGTCATCCCAGATGCGGTCATTCCACCATAAGCCGTGACCAGATAGAGTACGGTGTCGCTCTCTACATAATCCAGCTCATAAGCCTTGCCATCAGGCGCCCACACCGTGTGCCCCTTGTCTGGCTTGGATGCACCACTCTTCCAGGTTGTGCCTGTGCCAACCACTTTTTTACTGGCGTTGGTGACAGCCACCGTGCCAGCCCGATACCAAAGGCCCGCCATCTACTCCTCCTTACTGACCTGTGGTCCGGTTAAAACCAGCTTGCTGCCTGGCTTCCATATTGGCGTCAGCTTGAGTCTTCTCGCCCAACTGCTGCAGGTACGCGCTGTAGTGACTGGCTGCACGATTGGAGTTGGCCGAGTATTCCGCATCCTTGGAGAAGCAGCGATAAAGCATGAAGTCGATGATCGGGTTGATGTAGATGTCATCTAGGTCGGCCAGCGCTGGATTCTGAGTGTTCTCCACATCAGCCAGCGCTCTTGATTGCGGCGCCACCGAGTAGATCACGTCTACCTTCACATCCGCGGCGGGGCCAGGGTGTAGATAGAAGTTCTTGGGGTCACGGTCTTCATAGCAGTAGTTATCTACTGAGGTTGCCGTCTTACCTGAGTGCCAGTCTGGATAGCTGTCATCAAGCGCCTTGCGTGGTACGAAGCGGACCACCTTCCCATTGGCGTTACGCAGCACCTCAATCAGCCGCAAGGCGTCCGCTGGCAATACCTGCCTGGTACCAGCAGCACAGGAAAACTCGACGTTCTTGGTATGGGCATCAGGGCGAACCAGCACGATCGCCTTGGTGGCGTCGTTGTAGTAGTCCAGCAGCTCCTGCTTGGGCCAGCGGGTAAAGGTCGGATCGACCAGCAGGGTGTTAACCCGCTTGATGATGGTTGCAATAGGCACGGTAGCCATGGCGACTCCTTAGAAAAAGCTGTGTTTGCGGGGCGGGTTGTAGTATTCGACTTGGGTCGGGGCGCTGTGCTGCTTGCGGAACCGGCCAGCACGACGCCACCCCTCGACAAACTCGGCACGGTGGTAGCCCGCACGCTTGGGGTCAGACCAAGGGCGGTCTGGCTGGGCATAGAGCAGCGCTGCCACGCCATGGGCTATGGCCTCGGCATGATCGGTGTAGAGCTGAGCCGGCAGCGCCTTACTCCCCTTTAGTGGAGCGGCTGCAAACCAGACACGCACATTGTCCAGGTCGGTCAGCACGCTGATCTCGTTGGTCGAGATTGCGAAGTAGTCACGCCCGCTGACAAAGGGTGCGCCACCCTCACCGGTCAGGTGCAGCACATTGCAGGAGGTCAGGCCATCGGTATCGCATACCGTCTCCAGGCTCCCTGCTGATGCCGAGCGAATAAACCGGTCCAGGGTGATGAGCTCTGACTCGCGGCAGAAGGTGATGGCCGCCTCAGTGACGGCCTCCTCCAGCATGATCTCCAGCGGGCCAGTGATATGCATCCTGACGGTTGGCAGGAACTGCTCACGCGGCACCATCTGCATGTCAGCCCTCCTGCTCTGCCAGCTTGGCCTTCATGGCATCACGCACGCGTACACGGAAATCGCCGACCTTCTCTTGCGGGCCTTGCGGATCAAGGCGCAAGTCCTCGCCTTCCACCAGGGTGGCCAGC
>JAGOCY010000075.1 GCA_017998495.1 Corallincola sp. | reverse complement strand
CGGGCCAGTGCGATCCTGACTGCGACGAGCTTCAACATAGGGCTTGGAGAAGTGGAGTGACTGGTTGAACGAGATGGTCGGCTTTACCCCATCATCGACGTTCTCATCGTAGTAGCCGAAACCGGAGTCGATAGACGCGATCAGGAAATACCAGGCCAGTTCCGCCGGGTTGGCACCACCTGCCCAGTTTTTGCTCGCATCGCCCTTGACCGGGTAGCTCAGCATCCACGGGTTCAACTGGTTACCCGGGTAGGTGATCTGCTTATCCAGCGCCGTTTTCGGCGACCAGTGGTTGGGGTTGGCATCCAGCCAGATCTGCTCAGCGGTCTTGGCATAATTGAGGGCCGCCTGCAGCAGCGCGAAGTTACGCTCCAGATAGTGGTAACCGTACTCCAGCGACACCATATGGCTGCGCTTCCTGCCACTGTATTTGCCGAACAGCTGCGGATAGCTGGTGCCATTGGCGGTATTGAAGGCCGCCAGCTGGCCATCCCAGACGCCAAAGGGCAAGCGCCAGTGATACCAGGTGGGATCGGACGATGAATCGCGCGTGTCGATCCAGCTACCGTCCTGCACATGGACCACATCATCAGCCGGGATCGGGTGACGAGCCAGGTATTCATCGATACCCATGCCGGTCACGCCGCTGTCAGCGTAGGTCACATTGCCTGAGGCCTTCCAGGTGCCGCCGTCACCGGCCCGGCCCTGAGAGTTGTCACCATCGTGGGCGATGGCAAACATCTGGGTGCGGCCCATGGCCGCCGCAATCGATGTAAAAGGTTTGAGCACACCGGCAGTCACCGAGCCCTGATAACCCTCTTCCCAGCTGCTAGCCTGCTCCACCGGGATACCGGCAATGCGGAAGCTCTCGCCAGTTTCCGGATCAACATGCTCCACCCAGTGGGGAATAGCAGCAAAGGGGAACTTGTTATAGGTCACCTGCTTCTCGTTGAACATGTTCAGTTCAACCCAGCTGCCCACATTGCTGACGTTGCGCAGATCAGAGCGGTTGGGCGGCGAGATCAGGGTGTCTTTGCCGGGATCATTGAGGTAGGGGTAGTCACGCAGGGTGCGTGAATAGTGGACATTACCCAGCACCGACCATTCGATGCCGAGCTTCTTCAGCGTCGGGATCAGACGGGTGGAAAAGCCCAGCTCAGTGGGGAAGAAGCCCTTGGAGGAGACAAAGGAGTCGCCCAGAAAATAGGGCTGGGCCAGAGTCACATTCTGATAGATCAGGTCCTTAAGGAAGTACTCATCGCCCACCAGCGGCCCCATGCTGTGGTGGCCAGTAAAGTGGATGGTATCCAGCGCCCGCTTGCCACCCGTGGTTTTGCGGCCATTGAAGACGCTGCGCCACCAGTTGCCCCAACCGAGGTTGTAATCGGCCTGATTGCCCAGTTCGGCAAAGCTCTGAACGTTATTGATCACCGACGCCGACATGGTGACATGCGCTTGCGACAGTGGATGGGCCACATTGTTCTGCTCGACAGTCTCCATCGGCCAGGCCAGATAGGCCCCTTTCTTGGCATGGTGCGAGTAGTAGGCCTCCAGATCATCGTGAGGCATGGGTAAGCCACTGCCGGGGATATAGAAACTGTAGCCGGGTGGTGGGTTCTTCTTCAGCTCTTTGACCTGGCCATCGTAGGTGTAGCGGATAGGTGCACCTACCGCCGTCTGGTCATACTTGCTGACATCGTAGAAAGGCCAGAAATTAGGCATATGGTTATGCCAGATATGGGTAGCGGCGATCTCCGCTCCCGCACTCAATGCCGTAGCACCAAGGGCGGCCCCCAGCAACAGACCGCCTAGGCGGTAGTGGTGGCGACGCATCACGGTTCTCCTGAGTCACTGTATTTTTGTGGTTATGTCTCTGATCGAGCAGAGCCATCCCGAAGCGGGTAACCGCAGCAGCGACACAGAACAACGTTGCTGATGGGCCCCATCGGACAACGAAGTCAAATTTTTGTCCGATTAGGCACTCTAATGCCGCCAATAAAACGACGGAACAATTTGTAACCATTAGATGGCTAAAACGTGAACGAGTCATGAATCCCCTCAAATATGTGAGGGAACTCTCATCCGCTGGTCGGTACGCATCAGCCGTGGCTTTAACTCGTGGCCAGGCAGTGTTCCACCTCGGCCACCATGGCGGTGGAGCCGATATACAAAGGTACCCGCTGATGCAACTCAGTCGGCGTGACATCGAGGATAGGCCGGCTGCCGTCACTGGCCCGCCCGCCCGCCTGCTCCACCAGCATCGCCAGCGGATTGGCCTCATACAGCAGGCGCAGCTTGCCCTGGGGATCTTTGGCGGTGGGTGGATAGAGGTAGATGCCGCCCTTGATCAGGTTGCGATGAAAGTCAGCCACCAGCGAGCCGATGTAGCGAGCGGTGTAAGGGCGCCCCGCGGCCGGCTCTTCCGCTTCACAGCGCTTGATGTAGGTTTTGATCCCCTGCGGAAAGCGGTGGTAGTTGCCTTCATTGATCGAATAGATGCTGCCGTGCTGCGGGGTGCGGATGTTGGGGTGACTGAGGGCAAACACCCCGAGTGACGGATCGTAGGTGAAGCCGTGAACACCGGCACCTGTGGTGTAGACCAGCATGGTCGAACTGCCATAGATGACATAACCGGCGGCTACCTGGGCGCGCCCCGATTGCAGAAAGTCACGCAACTCCACCGGCGCGCCGCGCGGCGACAGCCGTTTGTAGATAGAAAAGATGGTGCCTATGGAGACATTGACGTCGATGTTGGAACTGCCATCGAGAGGATCGATCAGCACCACATATTTGCCGTTACGGTTGCGCTCACCGTCAAAGGCCACGAACTGGTCCTCCTCTTCGCTGGCCAGGCCACACACCTCGCCGCGCGCCATCAGCGCCGCCTTGAAGCGCTCGTTGGCGTAGGCATCGAGTTTCTGCTGGTGCTCGCCCTGCACATTGGTGGTGCCATTAGCGCCGATGATATCGGCTAGCCCCGCCTTGTTGACCTCGCGGTTGACCACCTTGGCCGCCAGCCGGATCGCCGCCAGCAGCTGGGTCAGCTCGCCGGTGGCTTCGGGAAAATCGGCCTGCTGGCGCACGATGAACTCGCCGAGGGTGATCATCTCCTGCATGGCACTGCTCCTGACCAGTAAGCGGATAACGGCCGGTTAAAGATAGCCGCCCACGACCAGCCACGGCTGGCGGGGCGGCTATTCACTCATCGATTCAGCCGGCTTTGGCAAACTGCTGCTCTTCGGTCGAGCCGGTCAGCGCGGTCACCGACGAGCCACCGCCCTGGATCACCGTGGTCACCGCATCAAAGTAACCGGTGCCCACCTCCTGCTGGTGCGAGACAAAGGTGTAGCCCTGGCCGCGCGCCGCAAACTCCGGCTCCTGCACCTGCTCGACATAGGCGCTCATGCCGCGCCGGGCGTAGTCGTTGGCCAGCTGGAACATGTTGAACCACATGCTGTGCACCCCGGCCAGGGTGATGAACTGGTAGCGATAGCCCATGGCCGCCAGTTCCCGCTGGAACTTGGCGATGGTGGCGTCATCCAGATTCTTGCGCCAGTTGAACGACGGCGAGCAGTTGTAGGCCAGCAGCTTGCCGGGGAAACGGGCGTGGATCGCCTCGGCAAAGCGACGCGCCTGCTCCAGACTCGGCACCGAGGTCTCGCACCACACCAGATCGGCATAAGGGGCATAGGCCAGGCCGCGGGCGATCGCCTGCTCCACCCCGGCTTTGCTGCGGTAAAAGCCCTCGGCCGAACGCTCACCGGTAAAGAACGGCGCGTCATAAGGATCGCAGTCACTGGTCACCAGATCGGCAGCATCGGCATCGGTGCGGGCTACCACCAGTGTCGGCACATCCAGCACATCGGCGGCCAGTCGGGCAGCCACCAGCTTCTCCACCGCTTCACGGGTGGGTACCAGCACCTTGCCGCCCATATGGCCGCACTTCTTGACGCTGGACAGCTGATCCTCGAAGTGAACCCCGGCGGCGCCAGCGGCGATCATCCCTTTCATCAGCTCAAAGGCATTGAGCACGCCGCCAAAACCAGCCTCGGCGTCGGCCACAATGGGGGCGAAATAGTCGATGAACTCTGCACTGTCGCTATCGAGACCACGCTGCCACTGGATCTGGTCGGCGCGGCGGAACGAGGCGTTGATGCGCCCCACCAACTGGGGCACCGAGTTGGCCGGATAGAGCGACTGATCCGGGTACATCTCGCCACTGGCGTTGTTGTCGGCCGCCACCTGCCAGCCGGAGACATAGATCGCCTGCAACCCAGCCTTGACCTGCTGCACCGCCTGGCCGCCGGTGAGCGCGCCCAGACAGTTGAGGTAGCCGTTGCGCGCCTCACCGTTGAGCAGGGTCCACAGTTTGTTGGCCTGATCGCGGGCAAAGCCCTGATCGGGCACCAGCGAGCCGCGCAGCCGCACTACCTCCTCGGCGCTATAGGGACGGGTGATCCCGGCCCAGCGCGGGTTGTGCTGCCAGTCCAGATTGAGGCGGGTGATCTCGTGTTGGCGGTTATAGTGGCTCATGGCATGCTCCAGTGACCGGGCGGGTGTGTACTGAGCGTAGAAAGCGCGCTAAAATTCACCCAATCTATCCGCAGCATCATCGTCATAACACCAATGAATATATCGCGCTACGACCTCAACCTACTGGTCTGCCTCGATGTGCTGCTGCGTGAGCGCAATGTGACGCGGGCCGCCGCCCACCTCAACATTACTCAGCCAGCGATGAGCAACAGTCTGAAACGGCTGCGTGAGATGTTTGGCGACCCGCTGCTGGTGCGTACCTCGCAAGGGATGGAGCCCACCGAGCGGGCCCTGGATCTGCAGCCTCAGATCCGCAAGCTGCTGATCGAAATGGAAACGGTGTTGCAGCCAGTGCAACCGTTCGATGAATCAAGCAGCAACCGCCTGTTTCGCATCATGGCCTCTGACTATGCCGCCTCCACCCTACTGCCGGTGCTGCTCACCCGCATTCAGGCCAAGGCGCCCGGGATCTGCTTTGACGTCATGACCCCGTCCGACGTTACCTTCCACGAGCTGGAAGATGGCAAGGTGGACATGGCCATCAACATGTTTGAAGAACTGCCGCTGAGCTTCCACCAGAAGCTGCTGTGGCAGGACCCGTTCGTCTGTTTGTTGCGCCGTGACCACCCCGGCCTGCCCAAGCTGGGGGTCGAGGCCTATCTGGCCGCTGATCATGTGTGGGTCAGCAAAACCGGTTACGGCGTCGGCGTCGGCGTCCGCCCCGATGATCTGCAGAAACTCGGCTGGGTCGACAAGGCGCTGGCCGAACAGGGCCATCAGCGCCGCATCAAGGTGTTCACCCGTAACTACCATGTGGCCATGGATCTTGCCCAGGCCCAGCCGATCATCGCCACCATCCCCAGCCGCGCCGCTCTGCTCCACAAGCACAACAATGCTGTGGTGATCACAGTGCCGCCACTGCCGATTCCACCGATCGCCCTGAAGATGGTGTGGAGCCCACTGCTCCATCATGATGCCAGCCATATCTGGCTCAGGCGCATGGTGCAGGAAGCGGCCGATTCGGTACCTGGGCTGCCCCAGCGTGGCTAGAGGCCACCCGGCAACGATAGACAGCGCCTACTAAGCTCATTCACTCAACTGCTTTACCCCAACAGGAACAGCCATGCAGCAGCAACTGACCGAACTCGTCACCCTTCTCAGCTCCGGCGCCCTGGAGGATGAAGACGTCACCACCATCGTCAACCAGGTACTAGCCGCCGCCGAAGATGGCGAAGGCTTTCTCGCCGCCAACCCCGACATCTACTACGAAGAGGACTTCCCGCTACCGCTGTGGGAGTGGGTGCTGGTCAACGAGCTACCGCTGGAAGTGCTGTTTGTAGCACCGTCGCTGGATGAGCTCTACCCGCAGCTGCTGGAAGCCTTCGGCGAAGATACCGAAGCCGGCCTGACCGTAGAACAGATCATGGCCTGCGACGACGCGCTGCAGGCACTGGAGCTGATCCAGGCCCAGCTGGCCCAGTTCAATGCCGAAAACGGCGGCTACATTCTGGTCGACTTCAGCCAGTCGCTGACCGACGAGATGATGGTGGCCATGGTCTACCGCAACGACCTGCCGCGCCTGCAGGAGCTGTGCGACGAGTTGGGCATCTACATCGCCCCCAGCGATGACGCCCTGCGCGAACTACTGGAAGGCGACGGCGACCAGGAGTAAAGCTCTAACCGCCTTGGGCAGCCGGTAGCCACTACCGGCTGCTGCAAATGGCGCTCCAAGTGGGACTGTTAACGACCAGCAGCTGCGGTGAAAGTGACCTGCTTCACCGAGTGGCGCAATATCTCACAGCTCGTTACATCAACGGCCACAATGCAATAAAGGTACATGGAACTCGTACGCTGCCATTGAGTCACAACTCAGGCTGCTGCAAGGAACCTTTTGCCATGGGGACGACACTCATCAACATCATCATCCGCATCAATCGCCTCTTTTCCCGCCTCGGCCGAAGCTGCCTTCAGCGGCTTGAACATGTCTGGCCGCAGCATGGCGTGCCGCTCGTAAGTAGCCACAGCAAGCGTGACCGCCTCCATCAGCATGAAGAGGTTCGTATAGCCTGCGAGCGCCTAGATGCATTCCTAGCACTGCAACTACAGCACTTCCCCAGCACCCGCGAAGGAGGCGAAACACCTCAGTTCCACAGCAAGCGTGACTGCATCACCTATCTATTCTTTGTCTTTGGTGCCATCAGCCGGCTGGAGCGCACCATCAGCGATGAAACTATTGCTCGTGAGTGGCGAAACTGGCGCAAAAGCCGCATTTGCCGCGGCTACTACCCAAAGCGCGCGACCGCCAGTTTTATCAAGCGCTACCCCAAAATGCTCAACAGCAAACTGCAGAATGCCTTCGCC
>JAGOCY010000074.1 GCA_017998495.1 Corallincola sp. | reverse complement strand
CCATCATGGTGAGCGGGTGGAGCGCCAGCTGCGCCCTTACAACCATTTTCCGGAGTCGTGATGCTGCTCGTTCCTGCAGGGTTCAAACGCACCAGCCTCGGTCACTGGCTGGCAGTCGGCGGCGGCTTGGGGCTGATGGCCAAAGCCCCCGGCACCTGGGGCACCCTGGCCGGCTTGCCGTTGGCGCTGCTACTGCTGGCCTTGCCCCCGTTCATCGCCTGGCCGTTGCTGCTGTTGTGCGTCTTGGCCGGCATCTGGATCTGCGGCCGTACCGCCGCTGACTGGGGGGTACATGACCACGGTGCCATCGTCTGGGATGAAGTGGTTGGTTACGCGCTGACCGTGCTGCTGGCTGCCAGCTGGCTGGTGATCGGCCCGCTGGAGCTGCTGCTGGCTTTTGTGCTGTTTCGGCTGTTCGATATCCTCAAGCCGTGGCCGATCCGCTATCTCGACCGTCAGGTTCACGGCGGTTTCGGCATCATGGTTGACGATCTGCTAGCCGGTCTGTTTGCTGCCGTGATGATGCTCGCCAGCGCGCTCATGCTCTGAGCAGCAGCGTTCCGACTCGGTATAAAAAACGGCGGCCCAGTGGCCGCCGTTATTGTTGTTGCGCCTCAGCTATTAGCTGATTTGATCGCGCCAGCGTTCAATCTGGCTGGCGATCCCTTCGGCATCAAGCCCCAGTTCATGCAGGATCTGATCGGCTGCGCCATGTTTGATGAACTCATCGGGCAGGCCGATGTTGAGGATGGCGGGGCGCTGCGGTGCACTGGCCAGCAGTTCATTGACAGCGGAGCCGGCGCCACCGGCGACCACATTTTCCTCGATGGTCACCAGTTGGCTATGGCTGACGGCCAGCTGGCGCACCAGGGCTTCATCCAGCGGCTTAACAAAACGCATATCCACCAGAGTGGCATTAAGCGCTTCGGCCACCGGTTTACAGGCGGCGAGCAGGGTGCCAAAGCAGAGCAGGGCGATGCCCTGACCTTCGCGCACCACCCGTGCTTTGCCGATGGGCAGGGCGCTAAAGTCGCTGGCTACACAGGTGCCGGGGCCGGTACCGCGCGGGTAGCGGACAGCGGCGGGCTGATTGAGTTGATGGCCGGTGAAGAGCATCTGCCGGCACTCATTCTCATCCGATGGGGTCATCACCACCATGTTGGGGATGCAGCGCAGGTAGCTGAGATCGAAGGCGCCCTGATGGGTCGGGCCATCGGCACCCACCACCCCGGCGCGATCGATGGCGAACAGCACCGGCAGGTTCTGCAGCGCCACATCGTGGATCAGCTGGTCATAGCCGCGCTGCAGGAAGGTGGAGTAGATGGCCACCACCGGCTTGTAGCCTTCGCAGGCAAGGCCCGCCGCCAGGGTCACGGCATGCTGTTCGGCAATGGCAACATCGAAGTATTGCTGCGGATACTGCTGCGAAAAGCGCACCATGCCTGAGCCTTCACGCATGGCCGGGGTGATCGCCATCAGCTTGTTATCCTGGCTGGCCATGTCGCACAGCCAGTCGCCAAAGATCTGCGAGAAGTTGAGCTGGCCGCTTTTGCTGGCGGGCAGCTGATCTTTGCTCGGATCGAACTTGGGTACGCCGTGGTAGCCGATGGGGTCAGCCTCGGCCGGGGCATAGCCCTTGCCTTTGCGGGTCATCACATGCAGCAGCTGAGGCCCTTTGAGCTGGCGCATGTTGCTCAGGGTATCGACCAGGGCGTTGACATCATGGCCATCGATCGGGCCGATGTAGTTGAAGCCCAGTTCTTCGAAGAAGGTGCCGGGCACCACCATGCCTTTCAGGTGTTCTTCGGCGCGGCGGGCCAGCTCCTTGATCGGCGGCAGCCCCGACAGCACCTTCTTGCCGCCCTCGCGGATGGTGCTGTAGAGGCGACCGGAGAGCAGGCGGGCGAAATGGTTGTTGAGCGCACCGACGTTTTCCGAGATCGACATCTCGTTGTCATTGAGGATCACCAGCATGTCAGGGCGCAGGTCACCGGCGTGATTCAGGGCCTCAAAGGCCATGCCGGCGGTCATGGCACCATCACCAATCACCGCGACCACCTTGCGACCGTTGTGCTCACGCTCGGCGGCTATCGCCATGCCCAGGGCCGCGCTGATCGAGGTGCTGGAGTGGCCGACGGACAGGGTGTCGTAAGGGCTCTCCTCCCGCCACGGAAAAGGGTGAAGGCCACCCTTCTGACGGATGCTCTGCATCTGGTCGCGGCGGCCGGTGAGGATCTTGTGCGGGTAGGCCTGATGGCCCACATCCCACACCAGACGGTCAAAAGGGGTCTGGTAGACATAATGGAGGGCCACCGTCAGCTCAACGGTGCCGAGGCCGGAGGCCAGATGGCCAGAACTTTTGCTGACCGAGGCCAGCAGGTAGCGCCGCAGTTCGTCACATACGGTGGCCAGCCGCTCAGGCGGCAGGGCGCGTAGCTGATCGGGGTTATCGATCAGCGCCAGCGTCGGATAGTCGGCGAGATTGACCATGCCTGTTGTGTTCTCCGCCACGGTGGACCGTGATCTTTAGTGGGTGCGCTCGATGGCGTATGCGGCCAGCGCCGCCAGAATCGCCGTATTGTAGGGAATTGCCGTCAACGCGTGTAGCGCTTGCTGCACTAGGGTGCGGGCATGGTCACGGGCGCCATCGATGCCCAGGTGGGCGACGAAGGTCGACTTGTTAAGCGCTTTGTCCGAGCCTTGAGGCTTGCCGAGGGTGGCGGTATCCGCGATCTCATCCAGCACATCATCATGAACCTGAAACGCCAGACCCAAAGCGTCAGCATAGTTATCAAGCGCTTGACGCTGGCTAAGATCGAGATTGGCGCAGATTGCGCCCATCTGTACCGCAGCCCGGATGAGGGCGCCGGTCTTGTGCCGATGTACCTGAATCAGCGCCTCCAGGCTGAGATTGGCGCCTGTCGCGGCCAGATCCAGTGCCTGACCACCACACATGCCGGAATAACCGGCGGCCTGGGCAAGGGTCGAAACCAGTGCCAAGCGCTGTTCGCTGCCCAGCGCCGGTGCTGCGGTCAGCAGGGCAAATGCTTCGGTTTGCAGGGCGTCTCCCGCGAGAATGGCGGTGGCCTCATCGAACGCTACATGGCAGGTGGGCTGACCGCGGCGCAGCTCGTCATCATCCATCGCCGGCAGGTCGTCGTGCACCAGCGAATAGGCGTGGACCAGTTCAATGGCCGCCGCCGCCGCATCCAGTTGGGCCAACGGGGTAGCATTGAGGCTGCCGACGGCATACACCAGCAGCGGTCGCATCCGCTTGCCGCCAATCAGGGCACCGTGGCGCATAGCTGACGCCAGTCGGGGAGCGGTTGGAGGCAGGGCCGCAAAATGGCGGTCAAGGTAATGGTTGATGCGCAGCTGGTGGCTGCTGGCGAACTCCTGCCAGGTCATGCGTCGTTGCCGTCCTCGGCGGTGGCAAAGGGCGCCAGTCTAGCCTGATCACCATCGCCAATCAGTAGCTGAATGCGCTGCTGTGCCTGCTCCAACCGCTCGCGGCCGCTGCGCGCAGCCTTGATGCCTCGCTCAAAGCGGGCCAAGGCCTCCTCCAGCGGCAGGTTGCCCTGTTCAAGGGCCGCCACCACCTGTTCCAGTTCGTTCAGCGCTTCTTCAAAGCTCAGGTTTTCCGCTTTTTTTGCTGCCATTTGCGGCCTTGCTCCCGAAATGTCGGTCAAGTCTTGCCAGCCGCGGACGATATCAGAAAAATCGAGCCGTGACAGGCGATTGAGGCAGGCCGTGCCTGACAGGCCGGGTGAACTGCCCTAGTATTGTAGCGGTGCTGGTGCCTCGGCCTGCATGATGTGACCCAAGCGCAGTTTGTAACAGGAGTAGACGGTGGATCTGGCAACAATCATCGGCCTTGTCGCCGCTTTTGCCTTTGTTATCTACGGCATGCTACTCGGCGGCCCGATGTCCATGTACGTCGATGTGCCCTCCATTCTGATCGTATTTCTGGCCTCGCCCATGATTGCGCTGTCCAAGTTCAATCTTGGCCAGTTCCTGGCTTGCGGCAAGATCGCGGTCAAGGCGTTCATGTTCAAGGCCGACAAGCCCGAGGAGCTGATTGAGAAAGCGGTAGCGCTGGCCGATGCCGCCCGAAAAGGCGGCTTTCTCGCCCTTGAAGAGGCAGAGATCCCCAACAGCTTCATGAAGAAGGGGGTCGACATGTTGGTCGATGGTCACGATGCCGAGGTGGTGCGGGCCACCCTGGAAAAGGACATTTTGCTGACGGAAGAGCGCCACGAACTGGGAATCGCCATTTTCAAACAGATTGGCGATATCGGTCCGGCCATGGGCATGATCGGGACCCTGGTCGGGTTGGTGGCGATGCTGGCGAATATGTCGGACCCCAAAGCTATTGGTCCGGCCATGGCGGTTGCATTGCTGACCACCCTGTATGGCGCCATCCTGGCCAACATGATCTGTATTCCCATTGCCGACAAGTTGGGGCTGCGGAACAAGGAAGAATCGACCAATCGCAAGCTGATCCTCGATGCCATCATGGGCATTCAGGATGGTCAGAACCCGCGTGTCATCGAGGCGCTGTTGCGTAACTATCTGGCCGAAGGCAAGCGCCAGGTCAGTACCACCGAGTAACAGGAGCTGACCATGGATGCTCCGTGCAAGTGCCCACCTCCGGGGTTACCGGCTTATTTCGGTACCTTTGCCGATCTGATGTCGCTGCTGATGTGCTTCTTCGTGCTGCTGCTGTCGTTTTCTGAGATGGATGTACTTAAGTTCAAGCAGCTGGCTGGTTCGATGGCGTATGCCTTTGGGGTGCAGAACAAAATCGAAGTGAAGGATATTCCGAAAGGGACGAGCGTAATTGCCCTGGAGTTCCGGCCGGGTCGTCCTGATCCTACTCCCATTGAGAGCATTCAGCAGCAGACTGCCGAGATCACTGAGCAGTCGCTGGAGTTTCAGGCCGGCGAAGAGGAGTCTGCTGGTGGCAAGCTGCGCCAGCGCGGTACTGAGCGCGGCGGCCGCACCCAATCCGCTGAAGAGCAGAAGGCCGAGATGGCCCAAGAGCAGGTTGAGCAGCAGCAAGTGGAGCAGCAGCAGGCCCAGGAGAAGACCAACGAACTGGCCAAGCAGCTGGCGGTGCAGCTCGAAAGTCACATCAAGAGTGGCGCTCTTGAGCTGGAGTCACTGGGCCAGCAGATCACCATCCGTATTCGAGAAAAAGGTTCATTTTCCAGCGGCTCGGCGTTTCTGCAGCCACAATTTCGCCCCATCGTTCAGCAGATCGCCGATCTGCTCAAGGATGTCCCTGGTGAGATCACGGTGACGGGTCATAGCGATGATCTGCCGATTGAGTCTGAGCTGTTCAGCTCTAACTGGGAGCTGTCGTCGCAGCGAGCGGTGGCAGTGGCCCATGAGATGATCAAGGTCAGCGGTTTTGAACAGAACCGGTTGGCGGTGATTGGGCGAGGGCCGAGCCTGCCACTGGTGGAGGGTGCCAGCGAAGAGGCACGGCGCCAGAATCGCCGGGTGGAGATCTCGATCATGCAGGGCAAGCCCAAGCAATCCGACGAGATTGGGGTGCCGGCAGCGCAGCCATAGCCACACCCATAGGAGGCGCCTGCGGCCTCCGCTATAATCCGCGCCGCTTTTGTGGGTTCGGAGTGGGTTGTGAAATTTGTGGTTCGCCTCTTTCCAGAGGTCATGGTCAAAAGCAAATCGGTGCGTCAGCGCTTTACCCGGCTGCTGGAGACCAATGTCCGTAACGTGCTCAAACGGGTGGATGAGCAGGTCAAGGTGCGCAATCTGTGGGATCGACTGGAGGTGATTGCCCCCGGTAACGGTCTGCACAAGCGGGCGGCCTTAATCGACGCGCTCAGCCATATCCCCGGTATCGCGAATTTCTCCCCCTGCGACGATTTGCCGTGGCACAGCCTTGATGATATTGCTAGCCAGGTGGCCGCTTACTGGGCGCCGCGTATCGGCAATCGCAGCTTCTGCGTGCGGGTGCGGCGCATGCAGCAATGCACCACCTCGTCGCTGGATATCGAACGCTATGTCGGTGGCAGGCTGAATGAACTCTGCCCGGAGGCTCGGGTTCAGCTCAAGCAACCGGATCTGACCGTGCGTCTCGACGTCGATAAAGAGCGCTTTGCCCTGCTGCATGAACAGTATCCGGGGCTGGGTGGTTTCCCGCTGGCCTCGCAGGAAGATGTGATGGTGCTGCTATCGGGTGGCTACGACTCGGCGGTCGCTGCCTGGCAGTTGATCAAGCGTGGCAGCCGGGTTCATTACTGCTTTTTCAATATCGGTGGCCCTGACCATCAGAGTGGCGTGCAGCGCATCGCCTGCCATTTGTGGCAGAAGTACGGCTCGTCTCACCGCGTCAAGTTTGTCGCCGTACCCTTTGAGCCGGTGGTTAATGCCATCGTGGAGCAGGTGGACCCCGGTCAGATGGGGGTGGTGTTTAAACGGCTGATGATGAAGGTGGCCGGGCGTATGGCCGATCGCCAGAAGATCGATGCCCTGGTGACTGGTGAAGCGGTGGGCCAGGTGGCTAGCCAGACCCTGACCAACCTGCGGATCATCGACAGTGCCACGGATCACATCATCCTGCGGCCGCTGATCGCGGCTGATAAGCAGGAGATCATTGATGTTGCCAAGCGCATTGGCAGCGCCAGTATGAGCGAGGCTCTGCCAGAGTATTGCAGCGTGATCTCACGCAGCCCCACAGTCAGGGCCGTTGCCGCCCGCATTGAGGCGGAAGAGGCCAAGATCGACCCGGCGCTGCTGGACGCCGCCGTGCGTAATGCTATGACTCTCGATATTCGCGATCTGGCAGCGACTGGGCAGGAGAGCAGCAGCGAGCCGGAAACCGTGGCCACGCTGCCGCTTGACGCGGTGGTGATCGATATCCGCTCGCCCGAGGAGCAGGAGGCA
>JAGOCY010000073.1 GCA_017998495.1 Corallincola sp. | reverse complement strand
AACCTCCGGTGTCGCAGGGTTTGAATAAGACAGAACTGGTGCAACTGTTAGCGAAATCTGTGCCAAAGCGCTAACTGGTTGTTCTTCCATGGGGCACTAGGCGCTGGCATGCGCCGCCGTGGCGCAAAAGCACAATATTGGGGCGAATCGCACCAATATTGGGCCCAAAGGTGATGCATTGCTCACAGCCACCGGCTTCGCGGCGCCAGCCTAGCGACTTTAGCATGGACGAAATGTGATCGTCGCAGCACTATTTTGTGGGCAGCGGCCAAGCTACAATGCGCGCCGATTTTATAACCGCCAAAGGCGCCCCGTTCATGCTGGAGAAGATCCGTAATATCGCCATTATCGCTCACGTCGATCATGGCAAAACCACCCTCGTCGACAAGCTGCTGCAGCAGTCCGGTACGCTGGCACAGCGCGGCGAAGCGACTGAACGGGTCATGGATTCCAACGCTCTGGAAAAGGAGCGTGGCATCACCATTCTGGCCAAGAACACCGCGATTAACTGGCGCGATTACCGCATCAACATCATCGACACCCCCGGCCACGCTGACTTCGGCGGTGAAGTTGAGCGCGTGATGTCAATGGCCGACTCAGTGCTGCTGCTGGTGGACGCGGTCGACGGCCCCATGCCGCAGACCCGCTTTGTCACCCAGAAAGCCTTTGCTCGCGGCCTCAAGCCGATTGTCGTGGTCAACAAGATCGACCGTCCCGGCGCCCGTCCGGATTGGGTTGTGGACCAGGTGTTTGACCTGTTTGACAATCTGGGCGCTAACGATGACCAGCTGGATTTCCCGATCGTTTACACCTCGGCGCTGCAGGGCTTTGCCACTCTCGACTGGCATAACCCGGGCGATGATATGTCGGCGCTGTTTGAGACGGTGATTGAGAAGGTGGCGCCGCCGGCGGCTAACCCGGATGGCGCCTTCCAGATGCAGATTTCGCAGCTCGACTACAACAGCTATGTTGGCGTCATCGGCATCGGCCGCATCAACCGTGGCAAGGTCAAGGTGAACCAGCCGGTGGTGGTGATCGGTGCTGACGGCAAAAGCCGTCAGGGTCGGATCGGCCAGGTGCTGACCTATCTTGGTCTGGAGCGCACTCAGGCGGAAGAGGCAGAAGCAGGTGACATCATTGCCATCTCCGGCCTTGGTGACCTGTTCATCTCAGATACCATCTGCGATCTCAATACCCCGGAGGCGATGACGCCGCTGGCGGTGGATGAACCGACCGTGACCATGACCTTCCAGGTCAATACCTCGCCGTTCTGTGGCCGTGAGGGCAAGTTCGTCACCTCGCGCCAGATCCATGAGCGGCTGCAGCAGGAGCTCAAACACAACGTCGCCCTGCGCGTTGAAGATGGCGAAGATCCGGACAAGTTCCGCGTCTCCGGCCGCGGCGAACTGCACCTTGGTATCCTCATCGAGAACATGCGCCGCGAGGGTTACGAGCTGGCCGTATCGCGCCCCGAGGTGATCACCAAGGTGGTCGACGGGGTCAAGCAGGAGCCCTATGAGACGGTGACCGTCGATGTTGAAGAGCAACACCAAGGCGCCGCTATGGAAGCCATGGGGCTGCGTCGTGGCGACCTGCAGAACATGGTGCCGGATGGCAAAGGTCGGGTGCGCCTCGACTACATCATCCCTAGCCGTGGTCTCATCGGCTTCCAGACCGATTTCATGAGTCTGACTTCGGGCACCGGCCTGCTCTATCACACCTTCAGCCACTATGACGTGGCCAAGGAAGGGCGTATCGGCCAGCGCAAGAATGGCGTGCTGATTTCCAACGCTACCGGCAAGGCACTGGGCTATGCCCTGTTCAACCTGCAGGAGCGCGGCCGCATGCTGATTCCGGCCAACGTTGAAGTTTATGAAGGCCAGGTGATCGGTATTCATAACCGTGACAACGACCTGACCGTGAACTGCCTGAAGGGCAAGCAGCTGACCAACATCCGTGCCGCTGGTACCGATGAGAATATTCTGCTGACCCCGCCCATCCGCCTGTCGCTGGAACAGGCGATGGAATTCATCGATGATGATGAATTGGTTGAGATCACGCCGCAGAGCATCCGGGTGCGCAAGAAGCTGTTGACCGAGTCCGACCGTCGTCGTGCTGGTCGTCAGTCAGAGAGCGAATAACCCCCGAGGTCGCAGCGCGGTGCAATGGAGGCCCGCCGTGGGGAAATTGATCGCGCTGCTTCAATTACAGCTAGCGCCCGTCAGGGCGCTGCTCGCCGAGTTGCTGCCACAGCTGTGGCAGCGCTGGCATCAGGATAAGGTCACGGTCACCGCCGGTTACCTGGCCTACATCACCTTGTTGTCGCTGGTACCGCTGGTGGCCGTGGCTTTTGGTTTGCTCTCTGCCTTCCCGGTGTTTGCTGAAGGCAAGGCACTGCTGGAAGCGTTCATTTTTACCAATCTGGTGCCTACTGCCGGTGACACCGTGCATCAGTACCTGTTGGGTTTTGTCAGTAACGCTAACCGCATGACCACGGTTGGTGTGATCTCACTGATTGTGGTGGCCTTGCTGCTTATCTCCAATATCGATGTCACCCTCAACCACTTGTGGCGAGTGCCCAAACGCCGCCGCTTTCTCGCCTCTTTCCCGGTCTATTGGATGGTGCTGACCTTGGGGCCATTACTCACCGGCTCCAGTCTGGTGCTGACCAGCTATCTGCTGGCTCAAGGGGCTCAGGCTGGTGAAGTGCTGTCATCGCTGTCGCTGCAGTTGCTGCGGGTGCTGCCATTTGTGTTGTCGGTCGCGGCGTTTTTCATTCTCTACACCGTGGTGCCTAACGTGCGGGTGCGCTATCACCATGCGCTGTGGGGAGCGCTGGTGGCGGCGTTACTGTTTGAAGCCAGCAAAAAAGGCTTTGCCTACTACATCACCCAGTTTCCCTCCTATGAGGCGATCTACGGCGCCCTGGCCACCATTCCCATCCTCTTTGTCTGGATCTACCTAGCTTGGCTGATTGTGCTGAGTGGTGCGCTGCTTACGGCTACTTTGGGTGATATTCGCCCCAGACCAGCAGCGGAAACAGTGGCTGATGGTGACGAGGAGACCCGGCCGTGATCGCGTTGTTGCAACGGGTGCGCTGCGCTCATGTTGAGGTCGCGGGGGAGACCGTAGGCGCCATCGACCAGGGGCTGTTGGTGTTACTGGGGGTGGAGCGGGGCGACGATGACAGTAAGGCCAAGCGGCTGGCCGAGCGCGTGGCTGGTTACCGCATCTTCAGCGATAGCGATGACAAAATGAACCTGTCGTTACGCGATATTGGCGGCAGTGCCCTGGTGGTGTCGCAGTTCACCCTGGTGGCCGATACCCGCAAGGGGCTGCGGCCAAGTTTTTCCGATGCGGCCGATCCGCAGACTGGTGAGTGCCTCTATCTGGCCTTTGTCGCGGCTCTGGCGGCACAGGGGGTGACGGTGGCTACCGGGCGTTTCCGCGCCGATATGCAGGTACATCTGATCAACGACGGGCCGGTGACGCTGACCCTGCGTCAGTGACACTCAGGCCGGTAGCTGCGGGCGCCAGCGCCAGGCGAGCACAAAAGGGTAGCGTTGCGGCCGGCCGGCGCGGCACCAGCCGCGCAGCGTCAGCAACATCATCAGCTGCAGCAAACCGCCAGCGGCCAGCGGCCCGGCGACCGGCACAAACCAGACGCCGATGGCGGCGCACAGCATGGTTAATTGGAAACAGAGCAGCTGAAATGCCGGGCGTGACAGCCGTGGCCAGCGCCGGGCGCTGGCCAGCCACAGCAGCAATGGCCCGGCCAACGGCAGCAGGCCGCTTGCAAAAGCGATGCGTCGCTGAACGCCAGCGCTGAGCGGCAGGGGCTGGTGACGGCGGGCGATGGCGGGAGCGATTGAATCCGCCTGGCTGGCGACAATGGCGCTGGCATCAATAGCGGTGCTGGTCATCGGTAGATCCCTCTTTTCGGTACGCGCAAGGTCCATTGCGCGCGGCTACTTTAGCGCCAACCCCAGCTGGCCCCAAGGGGGCCAGTCTGGCATGGTTGTGAGAGATCGCTGATTGCGACTGTGCGCTACTGCTAGCGGGAGGCGCCACGAATGATGGCGGTCAGCAGCTCATCTGCCTCAAACTTGGTCAGTGCTTCGTTGGCACCGATCTCCTGGGCCCGATCAAGGCTGATCTGGCTCGACAGCGAGGTATGAAGAATGATGTAGGCGCCGCGCAGTTTGGGATCGCGACGTACCGCCTCGGTCAGGTGGTAACCGTCCATGCGCGGCATCTCAATATCGCTGACGATGATGCCGATGGGCGAGCCTTCGTTGGCCATCTGCTCGAGGAAGTGCAGCGCCTCCTCACCATCATTGGCCATGAAATAGGGCACTTTGTGGGCGTCGAGGGCACTGGCGATCTGCTTGCGTGCTACCCGCGAATCGTCAACCAGCATCACCCCCTTGCGGGCCAGAGCCTCGCGCAGCTGCTCATCGACTACCAGTTGGCCACGGGCCTTCTGCGGTTCGATCTCCTCCAGTACCCGTTCGATATCGATGATCTCGACCAGATGTTCGTTGATGCGTAGTACCCCGGTGATGTAGGCGTTGCGGCCCAGACTGCGCGGCGGTGGGGCGATCTCGCGCCAATCCACTTCGTGGATACGGTCGATGCTGCGCACCACAAAGCCGGTTTTGCGGCGGCTGAACTCGGTGATGATGATGTGGCACTGCTTGCGCTCTTCGGCGGTTGGCGCCGGATAACCTATGGCTCGCGCCAGATCGACCACGGCCAGGGTTTCGCCGCGCAGGGTGGCCGCTCCCAGCACGGCACCATGGCTGTGGGGCAGCTGAGTCAGGTTCTGCATGGGGACGATTTCGCGCACCTTGAGGGTGGCAATCGCAAAGCGCTGTGGCCCCATGAGGTGGAACAGCAGCATCCCCTGGCGGTTATTGTCCTGTTGCATGGTGGTGGCACCCATAACTGCGATCGTTCAGCGATGGCCAAAAGCATAATCGACCGGACGCCGCAGTAGTTAAGGCGGGCTGGCATCGCTGCCGCGGGTTGCGCTCAGGATCACGTTCGCGTAGCCCTTGACGCCTTCCAGCTGCGGGATCAGGCCGGTGGTTCGGTAGAACAGGCTGAGCAGGCGGTCCAGTTCGCCCTGATCGGCGGGCAGCAGATTGACCACCAGCCGTCCGCCCGGACGTAGCCGGGCCATGGCGGTGGGCCACAGCTCAGGCTCGCGCAGCAGCGGTGGCAGGCCGAGATCGATGCCGATGTCGATGATCAGCAGATCATGATCCTGAGGTTGCAGCGGCAGCAGATCGGCGGCATCCCCCTCCAGGATCTGGTGGTGATGGTCGCGGGCAAAGTGGTCGCGAAACAGCTGGATCACGTTGCTACTGCGTTCAATCAGGGTATAGCGGCTGAGCAGGTGGTGCTGGCTGAGGTAGTTCAGGGTAGTGCCACCGCCCAGCCCCAGTTCCAGCACCCGTTCGATGCGCAGCCCGCCGGCCTGGGCGGCGCACAGCAGGCTGTGCTGGTGGGGCAGCAGCGGCCGTTGCGGATAGCGGCGATCGACGGCGCTTTGCAGGATGCCGTTGCGTTCCAGCCAGCGATAGCGGCTGTTTTGCCATACCGCCAGCCGCTCGCCGTCGTGACACCGCAGGGCCAGCAGCTGGTTTTCCTCACCGTCGACGGTAATCGGCAGTTGACGGGTCACGTCAGATCCTCACACTGGTGGCAGCCATGGCCGAGACGGCCGCCCTGCGGTAGTGAATGCACCATGTATCGTCTGCTCATCCCTAAAACTGATGCCGAGTGGCAACAATACTACAGCTTCCGCTGGTCGATCCTGCGTAAGCCGCAGGGCCGCCCCGAAGGCTCGGAACGCGATGAGTTTGAGCCCTACGCCCATCACCGCATGCTCATCGATGAGAATGGCCGCACCTGCGCGGTGGGCCGGCTCTATCAGCTGTCGGCCGATGAAGCCCAGATCCGCCATGTGGCGGTAGACCCAGACCGCCGAGGGGTAGGCCTGGGTACCCGCCTGATCGAAGCGCTGGAGGCTCAGGCCCGTGAGCTGGGAGTCAAGCGTATCGTGATGAGCGCCCGGGCCCAATCCATCCCATTCTTTGCCAGCCTTGGCTATGAGCCGGTCGGCGACGAGCCGACCCACTTCGGGCGCATCCAGCACCAGCAGATGATCAAGGTACTGCCGCCGCTGACCTCGATGGAGCGTCATCAGCAGTGGTGTCAGGATCTGGAGGCCCATCTGCTGGCCACCAATCCACTCGCTTTGCCGCTCTGTCTGCGCGTCAACGGTTACACCGCCGGGCGATTGGAGCTGCGGGCCCCTGCCGTTGCCGGCGACAGCCACGGGCTGTTTGCCGGTTCCGCCTTTACCCTGGCGACCCTGACCGGTTATGGCCTGATCTGGCTGCTGGCTCGCAGCGCCGACCTGCTGGTGGATATCCGCCTGGAGCAGGGGCAGATCTGGATGGAGGCGCCGCTGCTGGGGGAGCCGTTGGCCCGGGTGCAGCGCGGTGAAGTGGGAGTGCCCTTGATCAAGGTGCTGCGTTCTGGCGGTGGGCTGGTGCCTGCCCAGGTATCGATAGTGGGCAGTGACGGTGGTCTGTGGCTGTTCTCGGGCAACTATCAGGTGCGGGTGACCGGCAGCGGCCAGCCTGATGGCGAACAAAAAACCCGGCCTTGAGCCGGGTTTTTTGTGGGTGGGACAGGGGTCAGGCCACCTGCACCGGAATCGCCTTGCTGGTGCGCACGATGTTGTTGCCAGCATCGCAGTAAACCAGGCTGGGCTTGAACACTTGGGCCTCGGCGGCTGACAGGCCGACATAGGCGCAGATGATCACGCGGTGGCCAACGCCAGCCTTGTGGGCGGCGGCGCCGTTGACCGAGATGATGCGGCTGCCACGTTCGCCAGCGATGGCGTAGGTGGTGAAGCGCTCACCATTATCG
>JAGOCY010000072.1 GCA_017998495.1 Corallincola sp. | reverse complement strand
GTGCTGAACCCAAACACTCCGCGTGGCGGTGATCCGCTCGGTCAGCGTGGCTCCGCCTCCTGGAAAAGCTGGTTTGCCGCGGTTCGTCTCAACGAGCTGTGGATGACCCGTATCGAGGTTGCGGTTACCGCCCTCTAATACGCAGCCCATAACCGGCCCGCCAAGTGCGGGCCTTTTCCTTTTTTCAGGAGCACAGAACCATGGAACTGATCGACCTCAATAACGCCGCGCCGGCTGATTTGCGCAAATACCTGTCCGAGAACTTCGGCATCGACAAGGCCGCCAATACCAGCAAAGACAAGCTGGTTGCCGAGATCATCGAACAGGAGCAGGCGGCAGGCATCAACCGTGATGCTGCCACCGCCCCGAGCGCGGAAGCAATTACCGGCGCCCCCACCGCTGAACAGCGCGAGATCAACAAGGAGAAGCGCGTCAAGATCCGCATCTCCCGCGACCCGCAGAGCCGCGGCAATGATGATGTGTACGTCTCCATCAACGGCGTGGCCTACATCATCCAGCGCGAGAAGGTGGTAGAAGTGCCTGATCCTGTTTATCAGGTGCTGATGCAGGCTACCGAGATCCGCTATGAGCAGACCGACGAAGGCTCGCTCATCCCGCGCACCGTGCAGTCCTACCCGGTTAGTCTGGTCGGCTAACCATGACCTTCCTTGAGCTGTGCCAGCGGTTGCGGGCCGAGTGCCAGGACCTCGGCAGCGGCCCTGATACCGTGATCGGTCAAAGCGGACGGATGCTGAGCTATGTCAACGCGGTGCGTGAGTCATGGCAAAAAATCCAGATGGGCCGCAATGACTGGGAGTGGTTGAAGGCCACGCCAGCCACGCCATTGCAGACGCTGACTGCTGACACCGATATCCCGTTCATTGATGAGGCGTATCACATGGCCATCGTGTGGCACGCCCTGCGCGGGATGTCTATCAGTCAGGTCACCGCAGAGCTGCGCATTCGGGCTGATGAGGAGTGGGGTAACTACCACACCATTCTGGTGCGCCGGTATGTGCCGCCCCTCACCTTTGCCGGTGGAGGGTGTGAGTGGTGAGACTGCCATCCATGGAGAGCAAGATCATCCTGCTGGGTGGCGGGCTAGATCTTGCCACTACGCCGCTGGCCAAGGCGCCAGGGTTTGCCATTACTGCCATCAATGTGGAGCCCTGCGTGACGGGTGGTTACCGGCGCACGCTCGGGTTTGACCGTTTTGATGGTCGGCCTCGTCCGTCCAAGACCAAGGGCTACTTCGTATTTCGCACGGATGGCGCCGTTGCGCTACCTGCCGAGGCTACCTTTCAGGCGGTAACGTGGGCTGGCGGTGCTGGTGTGCTGCTGCATGTGTCAGGTGGAGATGCCTTTATCGGAACCGATGCCAGCCCGTCACTGGCAGCAGGAGCCACATTCAGCATCGGAGCTACCAGCTACACGCTGGCCAACGTGCCGTCCCGCTCGGCTCGCACCATTGACGACATGCTGACGGCATCGGCCAAGGCGGCAGACTGGCGGCGCACCGCTATCGGTCAGGTGCCTGGCATTGGCCCTGTTCGCTGCGTTGTTGCCATCCGTGATGAGGTGTTCGCCATCAGAGACAAGAGTCTTGAAGTTGGCGGGCTGTTCCGGGCAACCAGTTCAGGGTGGCAGGAGATCACCGGATTTGGCTCGCAAGTCACTGTACAGGATGGCTTCGGGATTGATGATGGCGATCTCAACCTTATCCGCCACAGTGACGGGGCTACCTTCAACTGTACGGCGCAGATGGCAGGTGATGGCTACAGCGGAACGCTGGCGCTGCCTAGTGGCCAGTCTCTTGCCGCCGGGCAGGTATTACGCTCCGCTCCAGTCAATAACTATGCAGTAACACTCACCGCGGCGCTGGCCGGCACGACAACGCCAACAGCTGAGACAGCCACAAATATGCTGAGCGGCGGCACTATCGACGAGAAGGATAATGCCGGCTGGTACGCGCTGGTCGGCGGTCAGTTCTTCCCAGTGGTGTCGTACAAGAAGAAAGACACCACTACCAGTACGGTGCATGTGCTTACGGTGTGGAACGTCCACGGCAGGACTGTTCCGACCAATACAGCTGTCACTCTGTACCGCTTCACAGCGTTCTGCGAGGTAGTGGCCAGCAAGGCTATCGTGCTAAAGGCTGGCGGGCGCTACGAAACACTGGTTCACAACTTCTTTGGCGATCCATCCATGCGCCGCGCCTATCTGGCCAGCGGCGTGCAGCGGGCTATTGAGCTGCGTGAGAACGGTAGAATTGTCCCGCTCATCACCAACCAAGCCAATGAGGCTGCTGATACCCCCATCAAGATAGAGGCGCACGCCAGCCACCTGTTTGTAGCTTACCGCGGAGGGCAATATGCACACTCCGGGCCAGGCAATCCGCTTACTTGGTCTGGACTGCTTGGGGCTAACGTCTTTGCGGTGGGTGATGAGATCACCGGGATGCGTACCAGCGCCGGCGGCGTGCTGATGGTAACCGCCAAGAATCGCACGTTGGCGCTCTATGGTACCGGTTCAAAAGACTGGCAGCAGAAGGTGATCAGCGAGTCTGTAGGGGTGCAGGATGGCACGCTGCAGCCAACCTTTGTTCCGGTAGGCCTGTCAGATCGCGGGCTTGTTCGCTTGGACAGGGTTCAGGAATTTGGTGACTTCGCTCTGAACATGCTCGACCCGGCAGAGAAGATTCAGCCAATTATCGAGCGCTTTCGCTGGCATTCATCCACTCAGGTGGCCGCCGCCAATCAGTATCGCCTTTATTCACCATCAGGCCGCAATCTGGCCATCAAGCTCAACGCGGACGGCAGTATTGAGGCAACCGAGTTCTCCTATGGTTCTCCTGTAGATCAGGTTTGGCGTTACGACGAGCTGGCTGAGCGCAACTTCTTCACCATCACCGGCAAGGATGGCTGGGTTTTTGAGCTGGATGAAGAGGCTACCAGCTTCGATGGCGTCAATATCGTCTGGCTGATCAGGTTGGCCTACAGCCACTTTGGCTCACCAATGGTGGTTAAGAGCTTTCGCAGTATGACGCTGGAGCAGACAAGGCGCGGAAGATTGCGCGCCAAGATGGCCTACTCACTGGATTATCGCCATGGCCGGCAGTACCAGTCTGACAGCATGCAACTGCAGCAGGATGACGGTCAGGACGGGATTTGGAACTACTCGGACTGGAACCAATTTTACTGGGCAACAGAAGCGCAGGATGAATCCAACGTCCAACCGCTCAATGGTCATGGCACATCCATTTCACTGGCCTTTAGCGGACGCTCAGCCAGCGAGCCTAATTTCAACCTGACCGGCCTAATCATCAGTTATATCCAACGGAGGCTGCAGCGTGGCTAACGATTATTACGACCGACTGTCCGAGATGAACCCTGGCGAGGTAGCGGATGGCCTGGCAATGGAGCAGGAGTTTGACGCTATTGCCCGCGGTTTTGCCAAGTTGCCAACGCCTCACCGGGAGGGTAGTGGGTTTGAGGGGGCGGTTAAGGTTGGCGCGCCGGTAGATAGCGACGATGCGGTCAATCTTGCTGCTCTGGAAGCGCTCAATCTTCCTATGTACCGAAAGAGCATTACATCAGAGGATTGGAACACGCTGACGAAAGCTGGTCTTTACGATGTTGTTGGAGCAAGCGGCGATAATAAGCCACCTGTATTGAATCTTGGCGTCCTGCATGTTTACACCCTCAACGGTGTGTGCAATCAGATTTACTACCCGGACAGCAACGATACTGGCGCGCTGGCCAAGCGCACTTGTCAGAATATTGCCACCAACTCCTGGTTGCCGTGGTCTGTTATGTTGCCGACTGATGCGCTGGCTGATCGGGTGACGGCACTTGAGGCTCGTAAATTCACAACGCTGATTCCGGCTACCTACCCTAGCGGCGCTCCGCACGACACACACGAGACGGTAGATGCTGCGTTACCAGCTAGTCTTGCACCAAACAATTCCTACATTCTGACCAACCCGTTTGGTATAAACACGAGGGTTGATGTGGTTGCTGAAATTTGGTGGAACAACCGGTGGGCGGAATGTGGCTCCGCGTCTTCTACCACTGGTGGTCTTGGGACAAAGGCTACATACGTGCAGGGCGTTGGAATAGTGGTTCAGACGGGCCGTGTTATGGTGGCTACTAACTCCCCGGATGGACTTGGTGGGCATGGGGTTTCATCTCCTAATGCTGCTCTATCATCCGCTCCGTGCCGGGTAGCGATTCGCAAGTGGGAGGGATAGATGATTTACGCAAAACCGGGCGAATCAGCCCAGCAGTTCGGCGGAGACTGCCCTGATGGTTTGGTACAGATGCAAAGCGAGAGGCCTGAAGTCGATTATGTCGCAATAGAAACAGGCGAATGGGTTTTGAAAACAGCCAGCCGAGATGAAATCGAGCAGCTGCGTTTGCATGCCTACGCAGATCCTGTCACCGGATCTGACCGTCACTTTAACGAAGCCATCCGCATGCAGGAGATGGGCGAGAGTGGCTGGGAAGTCGTGCGCCAGCGCGGCATTACCCGCTTCGAAGAAATCCAGCGGCAATACCCGTGGCCGGCCTGATTACCCAACCTTAATTTTCCCATCACAAAGGACTTCATTATGGCAACGACTGATTTGTCAGGGATGGGTATTACCTCGTCCCGGACAGAGACGCAGCCTGAGCAGAAACAGGTTGCACCTAACTTTGACGCCACCAATGTCAACGACCAGCTCAACTCAACCCTTAATTCCAATAGCCTGCTAATGCGAGTGGCAAAATCAAATGGTCAGGCTGCGGCTACTCAACGAGGCCTTGGTAATTCATCTATCGGCACTGAGGCCGCCCAGCGCGCAATGGTTGATGTCGCACTGCCAGTTGCTCAACAGAATGCATCGACTGCGGCCGATAAAGACAAATTGTCTCAGCAGGTGGTGGCAAATACCCACGGCATGTATATGAGCTCGATACAGTCTGCTATCGACAGTTATAACGAGCGATATGCAGCTCTAGCCTCTGACAAATCAATGACTGCTGCAGATAAAACAAATCTAATTAACAGCATGAAAAAAGAGCTTAATTCAACATTGGATATGTACAACAAGCTCTATTCAAATATCAGCACCATTCGTCCTGACTGGTCTAATTTCCCGACCATCAGCCTGCCCGGCGTAAATATCGGATAAGGGGTATCGCATGTTTGATTTTGGTGGAATGGTATCCAGCGCACTGGATTTTGCCGATAGCGCAGTTAGATCTGTGCTGGGTGGCTTCTCCAGCGCCGGCACCTGGATGCAGGACAACCCTGGAGCGGCCACCTTGCTCGGCTCCGCCCTGGTCGCTGGCGGCTCTTACATGGAGAACCGCGACGCACTCAAGGAGCAGCGCAAGCTGCGCGACGAGGACTGGAACCGGCAGGATACCGTCTACGGTGCGCCGGTTGTCACTCCGATCGAGTATCAGGTCACGCCCGGTCTGGCTGGCGACAGCATGACCCAGGGTGGCACGCTGACCAACGGGGTGCTGGCCAACATCAAGAAAAACCAGACTGCATTAGGGGGTAACTGATGGCAATGGATCGCGGTGGTACCGGCACCAGCCAAGGCTCGTCCAGCAACCAGAAAGGCGGCAGCGGGGAGGGCAGCAAGAGCAGTTCGAGCGGCAGCGGTAGCAAGAACCAGGGCTCGTCCGCCAATAACCGTGGCAGCGGCTCCAGCAGCAGCTCAGCCAGCAAGGGATCATCCAGTTCCTCATCCAGCAGCAAAGGCTCAACCAGCAGCGCAAGCGCGGCAGGAAGCTCCAGCAGCAAAGCCAGCTCCTCCTTTAGCAAGTCCGGATCTGTCGGGACTGGCAAGGCCAGCGGCAATCTGGCAGGCGGTAATGGGCTGGCTGGCGGCATGAGTGAGGCCGATCAGCGCGGCGCATACAGCGCCGGGCGGGCGGCGGCTCAGGCCATCGGCAGTGGCAACGCCAAGGCCAGTGATGGAGGTCTGTCAGCCAAGGGGGATCAGGCCGGAAAGGGTGGCGTTGCCAGTCGAGTTTCTTCTATCAACCAAACCCTGAGCAGTTATGGGGCTACGCCCAGCACGCCAAACCACAACATCAGCTCGATCGGCGGCCCGTCGATGTACGGGATGAATGATGGCTCACTGACCAGCAAGGTAAAAGGGGCGCTTGGATTCGGCCCCTCAACCAACTTTAACGAAACCATCAAGACCGACAACGTGAACGGGGTGATCGGCAACCTGCAGCGCAAGGCGCAAGAAGGGACGCTAACTGCTCGCGACAAGGCCAACATTGCCGACGCGTCAGGTGCCTACAACAAGCAGGCTGGCGCCAATATTGTTGGCGGGACGCTACTCGGCGGCGCAGGGAAGGCTGTCGCCGGTCTGGCCGGTGATGTGGGGAACGCTG
Organism: Corallincola sp.; assembly: GCA_017998495.1. Lineage (GTDB taxonomy): Bacteria > Pseudomonadota > Gammaproteobacteria > Enterobacterales > Neiellaceae > RGIG665. The sequence goes on along the minus strand of JAGOCY010000072.1, from coordinate 551 downwards.
ATTCCTACTTCTCTGGTATCGGGCGGGATGCTGCTAACGGTGACTTTGACTCCTCCAGACTTGAAGGGCAGCGCGGCACTCAGCTCGGTTCTGAGGGAGGCCTTGATTCAACCCTGAAGGCTGGGGTTAGCCTGTTATCAGGCCTTGTTCCTGGTGCTGGGCTTGTAATGACGGGGGCGGTTAACGGGCTTACGCAACCAGCATCAGGCTTTGGGGCGGTACTTAACCAACTCAATGAGCAGGCAGGCAACACTGTCAACAAAGGTTCTGGGCAAATCGGCAATGGCAGCGGCAAAGACTACCTTGCCCCACCGCGCCAGAGTCTGGCCAGTACAGGGCAGGGCGAGAGCTCGCTGGCGTTCGACAGCAGCTATTACGATCCGAGTCGCTTTAATGTGACCACAGGCAAGAGAGGGTACTGATGGGCCTTATTCAAAGTATGCAGCAGGGGCGAGCGCCAGGAGCAGCACCACAGCAGCAAGGGGCGCCGCAGCAGCCGCAAGGCCAGCAGGCCGGTGCTGGCGAAGATGGCATGCACAGCAGCATGATGC
>JAGOCY010000071.1 GCA_017998495.1 Corallincola sp. | reverse complement strand
CATCGTCACGCCACAGCGTTAGCGGCTAGACTGGCCTCTCCCCGGTCCAGCGGAGCTGCCCATGGCCCAGCAATCAGTTGATGGCGCTCGCCTCCACTGGCGCCTCGCCCGCCGCCGGCTGCAGCGCAACGCTGTACTCAGACCGCTGTTGGGTCAACGCCGGCCACCGGCGTTGCTGCTGTTGGTGGCCATCATCACCGGCACCATCGCCGGCCTTTGCTGCGCCCTGTTGGCCCTCGGCAGCCACTGGCTAGGGGAACAGCTGCTCGGCCTGCCACTGCAGCTGGGAAATGCGCCAGCTTGGCTGCTGCTGCCGCTGGCCTGCATTCTGCTGACCTGCGCCGCCTGCGCCCTCACCCATCTGTTTGCTCCTGAAGCGGCCGGTAGCGGCATCCCGGAGATTGAAGGGGCGTTGCAGCAGCAGCGCGAACTGCGCTGGTGGCGGGTGCTGCCGGTCAAGGTAATCGGCGGCATCGCCGTGCTCGGCGCTCATCTGCCTCTGGGCCGCGAGGGGCCTTCGGTGCATATCGGCGGGGTGGTCGGGGCCATGGTGGCGCGTCTCACCCGCCTCAGCCAGGAGGGTTACCACGCCACAGTGGCAACCGGTGCAGCAGCAGGGCTGGCCGCCGCCTTCAATGCGCCGCTGGCCGGGGTGATGTTCATCATGGAAGAGATGCGCCCGCAGTTCCGCTTCAGTCTGATCGGCATGAAGTCGGTGTTCTTTGGCACCATCGCCGGCACTATCGTCTGTCAGGGGCTGATCGGCCAGCAGGCGATGATCCCGCTGCCCGATTTTGCCGCGCCACCGCTGGAGCTGCTCTGGCTCTACCTGCTACTAGGTCTGCTATGCGGCCTGGCTGGCGCCGGCTTCAACCGCTTGGTGGTGCTGTTTCTTGATGGCGCCCAGCGCCTGCATCGCCAGTCGCTGCCGGCCAAGCTGATCCTGGCGGCCTTTGCCGGTGGTGTGGTTGGGCTGCTGGCGCTATTTGCCCCACGCTTTATCGGCAGTGGCATGGAGGTGATGCCGACACTGGTCACCGCGCCTTTGCCTAGCGGCGCGCTGGGCGCCCTGTTGCTGGGCAAACTGATCCTGACCCTGTGCTGCTTCGCCCTCGGCGTGCCCGGTGGCATCTTCGCCCCGCTGCTGTTGTTTGGTGCCCTCACAGGACTGCTGTTTGCCAGCGCCGCCTTGCCGCTGTTGGCCCTGCCACCCGAGCTGGCAGCCACTTTGGCCATCGCCGCCATGGGTGGGCTGCTAGCCGCCACCGTGCGCGCGCCGCTGACAGCGGTGCTGCTGGTGATTGAACTCAGCCACAATTATCAGCAGATTCTGCCGCTGCTGATCAGTTGCCTTGGGGCCACGCTTGTCGCCCAAGCCCTGGGCGCCCAGCCGATCTACAGCCAGCTGCTGGCGCGCACCCTGCGGCTGGCCAACCAGCAGCCTGAAGCTCCGGCCGCCATTACCAACCCGCTGGATAACCCGGGTCGCGAGCTGATCCCGGTAGCACTGGTGGCCGTGGTCAGCATTCTGCTGCTGGCGCTGCTGGTGCGCGCCCTGGCCTGATCAGGGCTGCCATAGATAGCGTTTGTGGCTGTAGCGCCCACCTTCAGCCAGCACTCCTTCGGCGGCCAGTCGCTGCTGCTGCTCGATGGCGCAAGGGGAGCCGGGGTCCATGGCGATCCGCCCTTGGCTGTTCATCACCCGCCACCACGGGATCTTGCTGCGATCCGCCGCCGCCCCCAGCGCCCGCCCGACCCAGCGGCTGTAGCCGGGGTAACCGGCCATGCGGGCGATCTGGCCGTAGCTGGCGATCTTGCCTGGTGGTATGGCGCTCACCAGCTGCCAAACAATGGGATAGAACGTAGTGGCCAGGTTGGCGCGTGGCGCTTTAGGACTATGGGCTGAGGTCATGGGCGATCTCGGCGCAACAAAACGGGGGCTCATCATCGGCCACCATCGTTCCGCCCACAAGCCACTCGCATCTCGCATCTTTTCACTTGCCACTTGGCCCATGGCTGCCAAGATTTGATGCGCCCATCCACAATGTGCTTAGTTACCACCTGATGCTTAGCCTGCAACTGACAAGGAGTTCACCCATGGCCCGATTGTTCCCCGCCCTGCTGCTTGGCCTGTTACCCCTGCTGGCCGCCCCGGCGTCCAGCGCCGACGTCGCCAAACATGGCAGCTGGCAACGCAGCTGCAAGGATGGCAGCTGTATCCTCAGCCAGGGGCTGACCAACCCGGACAAGCCGGGCATCATCTACAGCGCCCAGTTTCAGCGCATCGATGGCGGCAAGCAGCTGGTGATGCAGCTCAACCTGCCGCTCGGTATCTATCTGCCGCCGGGGCTGGGGCTGGAGATCGGCTCGGTGCGCAAGGAGCTGCCACTGGCGGTATGCATCCCCAACGGCTGTAAGGCGCTGATGACCGTGGATGGTCCGCTGGAACAACAACTGCGCAGCGCTGACAGCCTCAAGCTGCGTTTTCATGTCAATGAGTCGACCAGCAACGAGCTGGTGTTTCCGCTCACCGGCATCGCCACTGGGCTCGACAGCCTCAACCCCTGAGCAGCGCTTGTCATAACGGCCGGTCATAAAACTGAACCGGCCGCTATAAAAATTCCCCTTGAAAGCCAGTTGCCCGCCCCTATTTACAGCATGCGGATGCTCGATGAGGTCCGCATACCTGAGTAAAACGGCAACTTGCTTGAGGAGAATTTGCCATGCGTACCTTCGACTTTTCACCGCTCTACCGCTCTGCCATCGGCATCGACCGCTTTGCCAATCTGCTGGACGAAGCGCTGCGGATGGACAGCCAGCCCAGCTATCCGCCCTACAACATCGAACTCACTGGCGACAACCAGTACCGCATCACCATGGCGGTGGCCGGCTTCGCCGACGGCGAACTGGAGATCGAGGTCAAGGGCGATACCCTGCTGGTGACCGGCCGCAAAGAGAAAGAGCCGGCTGACGAACGCAAATATCTGTATCAGGGGATCGCCGCCCGCAACTTTGAACGGCGCTTCCAGCTGGCCGACCACGTCAAGGTGACCGCTGCCCATCTGGAACATGGGCTGCTCCATGTGGATCTGGTGCGCGAAATTCCTGAGGAGAAGAAGCCGCGCAAGATCGCCATCAATGGCGGCAGCAAGGCAGCACTGCTGGAGTCTGAGGTCGCCGCCCACTAACACGGGCTGAGCACGAGGGGGAGGCCATGCGCCTCCCCTGTCATTGTGGCCAGCCCCAGCGAGAGCGTCGTGTTCGCCACATTGTCAGCCATCCGGTCATCATCCGCGCCCTTACCTGCCCACCGCCAACCTTCAAGATCAAGCCATTAGCGACCAGCGCCCGGGATCATGGCGGCGGCATTGCGCTTGCTGCAGGGTCAGGGTTATGGTCATTGACCTGAAAGCGCCGCCCGAGCCTGGGCCGGCTGTCCGCCACCCATGGTGGCTAACCTGGAGTTAACGGATGCGGGTGGAAGCAGCGCCGCCGCCCCCAGCGATCACCGAGGTGGACCATGCTTGGAGCCGATGATTGGGCAGCGATCTGGCTGACGCTCAAGCTGGCCAGCGTCACCACCCTGCTGTTGCTGCTGCTGGGCACGCCGCTGGCCTGGTGGCTGGCCCACAGCCAGTCGCGCTGGCGGCCGGTGGTGGGTGCCATCACCACTCTGCCACTGGTGCTGCCACCAACCGTGATCGGCTTCTATCTGCTGCTGTTGCTCGGCCCCAAGGGGCCGGTGGGCCAGCTGACCCTTTGGCTCGGCCTGGGGACCCTGCCTTTCACCTTCGCCGGGCTGGTGGTGGCCTCGCTCATCTATTCGCTGCCCTTTGTCGTGCAGCCGCTGCAGGGGGCCTTTATCAGCCTCGGCCAGCGGCCGCTGGAGGTAGCGGCCACCCTGGGCGCCAGCCCGCTGGATCGCTTTTTTCACGTCGTGCTACCCCTCTGTCGCCCTGGCTTTTTTACCGCCGCGGTGATGGGCTTTGCCCACACCGTGGGCGAATTTGGCGTGGTGCTGATGATCGGTGGCAGCATCAGTGGCCAGACGCGGGTGGTCAGCGTGCAGATCTATGATCATGTCGACAAGATCCAGTACGCCGCGGCCCACTGGCTGGCGGGCGGCATGGTGGTGCTCAGCTTTGTGGTGTTGCTGCTGCTCTACCGCTTCAACCCCCATGCCCGGAGCACGCCATGAGCCTCGACATCCGGCTGGCTCTGCAGCGTCCGGGGTTCAGCCTCAACGCCGAACTGACACTGCCGGGACGCGGTGTGACCGCGCTGTTTGGCCCCTCCGGCTCCGGCAAGACCAGCCTGCTGCGTGCCATCGCCGGGCTGGAACGGGCCAGTGGCCGGGTCACCATCAACGACCAGTGCTGGCAGGATGACCACCGCCAACTGTGGCGGCCGGTGCATCAACGGCCATTGGGCTATGTGTTTCAGGAAGCCAGCCTGTTTGCCCACCTGTCGGTGCGCGCCAACCTCGAGTTCGGCTATCGCCGGCTGGCGCCCAGCGCCCGTCAGCTCCACCCCGAGGCGGTGATCGACTGGCTGGATCTGGCACCACTGCTGGGCCGTCCCAGCGCCGGCCTCTCGGGTGGCGAGCGCCAACGGCTGGCCATTGGCCGGGCGCTGCTGACCAGCCCGCGCCTGCTGTTGATGGACGAGCCGTTATCAGCGCTGGATAAGCCGCGACGCGCCGAGATCCTGCCCTATCTGGAGCGACTGCACGCCAGCCTTGAGATCCCGGTGCTTTATGTCAGCCATGACAGTGAAGAGGTGGTGCGGCTGGCCGATCAGCTAGTACTGCTCGAACAGGGGCGAGTGGTCGCCAGTGGCGCGACCCAGCAGCTGTTGGCTGATCCCGCCCTCGCGGCCCATTTCGGTGACGACGCCGGAGTGCTGTGGCAGGGGCGGGTGCACTGCCACGACGATCTTTACCAGCTGACCCGGCTGCAGGTAGCGGCCGGTAGCCTGTGGGTGAGCCGCCGCCCCGAATCGCAGGGCGAACAGCTACGGCTGCAGATCCGCGCCCGCGATGTCAGTGTGGCCCTGAGTCGGGCCACAGATTCGAGTATCAGCAATCTGCTGCCGGCAACCTTGGTCAGCCTCAACGCCTGTGCCGACCCCGGCCACCTGCAACTGCTGCTGGATGCCGGCGGCGAGCCGCTGCTGGCCCGCATCAGCCGTCGTTCGGCGGCACTGCTCGGGCTCAAGCCGGGGCTGGCGCTATGGGCCCAGATCAAAGCGGTGGCACTGCTGGCCTGATCAGGGCGCTAACAGCCGCGCCTCGGTATCGGCCAGCGCTTCGGCCGGACTCTGGCGACCGCTGGCGACGTTGTCGAGACTGGTGGCCATCACCGCCCAGAAACGGCCCATGGCGGCAATGTTGGGCATCACTACCCCCTGCTCGGCACTGGCCAGCAGCAGCGCCAGCCTTGGGTCATTGCGCTGTTCGGCAGCAGCCTGCTGCTGGGCCATGGCCCCGAGCTCACCACTGGTCGCCCAGGCCAGCAGCTCCTGTGGTTGGAGCAGATGGTGGCGGAGGAAGTCCTGGGCCAGATCCTGACGGGGCGAGAAGGCGTTGATCATCGCCACCTGCACCCCGACCAAAGGCCGTACCGGCTGCCGCCCCAGGGTCGGCCAGGGCACCAGTTGCCACGACGCCCCCAGCCGGTCGAGATCGCGCCAGCTCCACGGGCCCTCCACCATCATGGCGATCTGGCCACGGGCAAACTGGCTGCGGATGCGCCCCGCTTCCATCGGCTTGGGGATCAGCCCCGCTGCCATCTGCCGTTGCCACCAGTCGAGCTGACGCGCCACCTGCGGCTGGTTGATGCCGGGCTGCTGACGCAGCCAGTCACCCGTGGCGCTGCGGGCAAACAGATAACCATCACCGCCGCTCAGCAACGGCCAGCTGAAATAGGGGTCGAGCCAAGGCCAGGCAAAAGGGGTAACGCCCGCGGGCAAGGTAGCCGCCCAGCGCGGCAGCTCAAGCAGATCAGCCGGGGGCGCCGCCACCAGCTCGGGGTTAACAATGAGGCCCAGGGCCTCGACGTAGAGCGGATAACCATAGAAGCGACCATCCACCTGCACCGCCGGCAACGTCCACGGCAGCAGCCCCAGCCCCTTGAGTTCAGCCTCGCTGGCCACGGCAGTCAACAGCCCGGCCGCCGCCCAGTCACCGATGCGATCATGGCCCCAGCACAGGATGTCCGGGCCGCCGCCCGCTGCTGCCTTGATCTCGAAGTTAACCAGGGCGTTAACCGGGGTCTCGACCACCACCTCAACCCCGGTACGGGCAAAATAGCGCGCGGCGCTCTGCTGGAGCGCCGCGACACCACGATTGCACCACAGGGTCAGCTGCTCGGCGGCCACTGCTGCTGGCAATAGTGCCAGCAGCAGGACCACAGCAACCTTATGGCAGTTGCAGGACAACCTCATCCATCACCTTGGGATCTGTCTCGGCACCACCGCCGAAGCCATAGTCTGCACCTTGCGGCGACAGCGGGCGATAGTCGCCGGACATGCCGTCGATATCCCAGGTGAGAATGTTGATGCGCACCCCGCGCCAGTCCGGCAGCCCCAGCGCTGCGCGATCAAAGGTCAGGGTGACGGTGTCAGCCTCGGCATCGGCGCTGACCAGGGGGGCGCCGTTGATGTTGCTGCCTTTGGTGTTGGCATCCGCACCCGTGCTGCTGTAGGCGCTGTTACCCCAGCCAAACACCACTGCGGCCCGATCCCAGTCCTGACCATCGGGTAGGTTGGCATTGAGCAGTGGCAGGGCGTTAATACCGGTCAGTTCCGGGTGGTCGAAGAACAGCGAGAAGCTGACATGGTCGATGCCGTTCGCCGGGTTCCAGGAGGTGGTCACCTCGCTCATCGGCAGGGTCAGCGTCAGGATATCCTCGGCCAGCCGGGCATCAGCACCGAGCAGATCCATCTGGCGGCCGAACGAGGCGTCCTGCGG